>JBEKGQ010000310.1:0-8039 GCA_050012715.1 Polyangiaceae bacterium | reverse complement strand
CACGAGAGCGCCTGCCCACACGACGTCAGCTCCGCGCAGTTGTCCCCCGGCTGAGGGGGCGCGGCGCAGGCGCCGCAAGCCTGTCCGGGAACGATGGCGCAGAAGCCCGTCTGGCACTGCTGGGGGTACGCGCACCCGGCGCCCGCCGCGAGGCTCCCGATGGCTTGCTGGCACTCGGGGGGCGGGTTCTGGGAGAGAATGTAGTCGGGGCAGTCCCAGTTGTTGATCGCCGTGACGCACGCCTCGATGCCGGCGACAGTCGCGCCGGTCGAAGGGGCGGCGAGGACGGCGAGGCAATTGGCCTTCACGAGCGACTCGCACGTCCCGATGTCGCCGTAGCGGAGCTGGATGGCCGTGTTGGGTGAGCACGCTTGCTGCCGTGTGCAGCGAGCGTAGGCGTCGTCGGTGCAGGCCTGGTCAGCGCTGGGGCCCGCGTCGTTGCTGCCGACGTTGGCCGGGCTGCATGCGAGACCCAGGAAGACCGCGACGGCGGTGGCAGCGAAGGCGGCGAAGCGACGATGCATGGTGAGGCTCGGCTAGTAGAAGGACCCGTAGAAGGCGGGGAGGGGGGGCATCGCGCTATTCGACTTGGTCTCGTAGCGTGCCACCCAGGTGCCCTTCGTGACCAGGTAGAGATACTGCCCATCGTAGACGGCGCCGTAGTAATCGGTCGCCGCGGCGACGTCCTGCGACGTGTCGTGCAGGGACCAGGCGCATGGCGACGTGAACGAGCTCCAGGTGTCGTACCGCACGACGCCGTTCGCCCCGGTCGCCGAAGGGTTGGGCACGAAGTAGATGAAGCGCCCGTCGAACGCGCCGCCGGAGTAGGAAGGCGGCCCCGCGTCCGGTGCCGTCACGGTCGAAATGTCGAACGTCGACCAGGCGTTCTTGGTGGCGACGTTCCCGCTCTGGGTGTCGAACCGCGCGACGATGGTCTTCACGTGAGGCACGAGGTAGACGAACCGGCCGTCGAAGGCGGCTCCCATGAAGCCGATGGCATCCGCGCTCACGTCGGTGAGATCGAACGGCGTCCACGAGCCGCTGGACGTGAAGCCCGCGTCGATCGCGTAGCGCATGACGACCCCGTCGCTGCCGGCGTTGTTCCCGTAGGGGACGGTGTACACGGATTGCCCGTCGAAGAGCGCGCCGAGGAAGCCGGCCGCGTTGGCGTTGCGCGTCGAGAGGTCGTACGTCGAAAACTGCGACGCAACCGCGAACGCGGGGGGACCGGCGTCGCCGGCGTCATTGCTGCCTGCTTCCGGGATGCTCGCGTCGCCGGCGTCGTGCGCGCCCCCGTCGCTCGGGCCGGCGTCGCCGCCGTCGTGCGTCCCGGCTTCGCCCGCGCCGCCTTCGCCCGCGTCGAGCGGACCCGAGGGAGGTCCGCCCTCGGGGTTGTAGCGAACGGCGCGGCTGAGATGGACCGTGCCATCGTAGTACGGCGCGAAGTAGACGTACTCGCCGTCGAAGGTCGCGCCGCCGAAGCCGACCGTGGGCAGGCCCCCGTCGGGCACGGGGAGGGTTCCCATGTCGAACGTCGACCACGCAGGCGCGCCCGCGGTGAACGTCGCGGCCATCGTGGTGTCGAAGCGGGCGACCACCCCGGTGTACCCGGCCGCGGAGTGGCCTGGAACGAAGTACACGTAGCGACCGTCGAAGACGGCGCCGTCGAACCCCGCGGCGTTGGGGGACAGCGTGGTCGTGTCGAAGGTGGTCCAGGACGCGAACGTCGTGAACGAGCCGTGCGTGTCGTAGCGGGTGACGGTGCCGCTCCCGTTGGGCGCGAAGTAGACGTAGCGACCGTCGAACGCGCCGCCCTGGAAGTCGCGGGAGAGCGTGTTCACGTTGCTCGGCTCGAAGTACGTCCACGGGTGCGTGCCGGCGTCGTCGATGACCGCGTTGGCGAACGTGTAGTACGTCGTGGAGCCGTCGCCCGCGTCGAGCCCGAGGCACACCGCGGCCTCGCTCGCCGCGTCGGTGCCGCCCTCCGGAACCGCGGCCTCACCCGCGGCGTCGCCGGTCGTCGCGTCGAGGGGCACACCGCTGTCCTCGCCCGCGCTGGCCGCGTCCCCCGTCGGCGGCGGCTCGAGGCCCAGGATCGAGCTGCAGGAGGCGCTCGCGGCGCCTGCGGCCACGAGGGCCGCGGCCGTGCCGAGGACGAGGCGACGCGCGCGCATGTCCTAGAAGCCCCCGCCGATCACGACGCCGCCGCCGTGTGACCCCACGGCCGGCGCCACCTGCACCGTGGGCGCGGTGAACCAGAGCACGGCCCCCGCCGCGAGTAGCGCCGCACCGGCCGTGAACGACACGTTGGCGGCGGTCGCGTTGCGCTGCGCCGTCGTGTAGTCCTCGTTCGCCTGCTTCAGGTTCTTGCACGAGGCCACCGACGCGCAGTCCCGCTTCTCGTCGTTCTGGCTCGCGATGGCGAAGAGGCCCCACGACGCCCCCAGGCCGACGCCGACGACGCCCAGCCCGCCGGCGACCACGGACAGCAAACGCTGGGTGTTCCAGAAGCTCGGTGGCGGCGGTGGAGGCGGCAGCGGGACGACCGGCGGGGGCGGCTTGCCGATGACGACGCCCTCGCGGCGGTCGTGGTCCCCCTCGCGGAGGACGAGCTGCTTCTCGACCGGCGCCTGGCCGGTCTGCTCGAAGACGAACGTGTGCTCTCCGGGGTCGATGCTCAGGGGGCGACCGTCGAGGGTCGTCGTCAGCGGGGCGCCGTCCATGGTGACCTTCACGTCGTAGAGATCGTTGCCCGAGCCGTCCTTCGCGCTGAGGATCAGGGTGGGCATCGCGTTCTTGATGTCGTCGATGCGGCGCGCGCACTCGGTCCTCACCTCGTCCGGGCAGCTCGCCTGCGCGCACGCGGCGAGCTGCTTCAGCGACTCGTGCAGCTTGCCCTGCTGCCGGAGGGCCAGACTGCCTTCGCTCGCGGCGATGCAGGCCGCGTCGTCGGCCCACGCGCCGGAGGGGGACATCACCCCCGTCGCGACCGTGGCGGTCAGCGTCGCGAGCCAGAGGCTCCGCCTCAAGGGCACTCCTGCTTGAAGTGCTTGTTCCCGTCGGTATCGAAGTAGCTGACGATACGGCACGCCGCGGACGACGCCGGCGCCGCGGCGCCCGGGCGAGCCGACGGGCGCGGTGGCGGCGCCTTGCCGGCCCACCACGGCAGCGTCGACGCGGCCGACGCCCCGGGCGCGCTCGGCGCGGGGCTATCGGCGGGCGGCGGCGCGAGGACGACCGGGGCCGGCGACGCCGCGGGAGGCGCGCTGGCCGTCGCCGTCGCGGGCGGTGGCGCGGTCGTCGCCGGGGCCGGGACCGAGGGCGCCCTCGCCGGCCGCAGCGCGAGGAAGGCGACGACCGCCGCGGCCGCGATCGCCGCGACGAGGCCGAGCGCCACCCGGACGACCAGCCGCCCGCGCCGGGGAATCGACGGCTGCGACGTCGTGGGAGTCAGCGTGTGCGCACCGGCGTGCGGAACGAGGGCGGGGCGCGGCGGCGCGGGGGCGGCGGCGCGGTTCGTCGAGCCCAGCACGTGCTCGATGCGCTCCACGGACTGCGCACTACGCGCGGGCGCGAACGGCGCGAGCGCCCGCGCCAGCTCCGCGACGGTGGCGAAGCGTCCTGCCTGCTCCTTCTCGAGACAGCGGTCCACCACGGCGAGGAGCTCGGACGGCAGGTCCGGTCGGAAGGAGCGCAACGGCAGGTGCGGCTTCTGCACGACCTTGAAGACGAGCTCCGGCATCGTCTCGCCCTCGAACGGGATCTTCTGCGAGAGCAGCTCGTAGAGCACGACGCCGAGGCACCACACGTCGGTGCGCACGTCGACCGTCGCCGGGGCGACCATCTGCTCCGGCGACATGTAGACGGGAGAGCCCATCAGCGCGGTCGCGGAGGTGGCCGCGGCATCCTTGCCGCTGGTGGGGACCTTCGAGATGCCGAAGTCGAGCACCTTCACGATGGGGCGACCGTTCGCCCGACGCGCGAGGAAGAGGTTCGGCGGCTTGAGGTCGCGGTGCACGATGCCGTAGGAGTGCGCCTCGGCGACCGCCTCGCTGGCCTCGAGGACGTACCCCACCGCCTCCTCCATGGTCAGCGGTCCGCGCGCCGCGAGGACCTGCGCGAGGTCCTCCCCGTCGAGGAACTCCATGACCATGAACGGCGTGCCCGACTCCGTCGCGCCGACGTCGAGGACGCGGGCGACGTGCTCGCTCTGGATCTTCACCGCCGCCCGCGCTTCGCGCATGAACCGCTGCACGACCTCGGCGTTCGTGGTGAGGTCTGGCAGGAGAAACTTGAGCGCCACGCGCTGCTCGAGGTGCTCGTGCGTCGCCGCGACGACGACGCCCATGCCGCCCTCGCCGAGCACGCGATCCACGCGGTACTTGCCGGCGACGAGGTCGCCGATGCGAATGGGAACGCTCACCTCGCCACCATGGTATTCCGGCGGCCGCGAGAGGACGAGGGATACGAATGCGGGTCTCCCCGCGTTCCTCCTCCGATGAGTGCTCGAACCGGGGCCGTCCTCGCGGGCCTGAAAGCCAAGGTCGGCCGCCCCCGACCGCCTATCCCGACCCGTATCGACGGGATCCCGGAAGGGCTCCACCGTCCGCTCGTGAGGCTTCTCCAGCGCTTCCAGCTCGGCGAGGCGGGGGAGGGGCGCGTGGCGGGGGAGGCCCGCCGCACGTCGGACCCGGCGTTCGACGAAGCGCTCCGCGAGGCGACGGGGCTCTACGTCCGCGAGGAGGGGCGGCACGCGGTCACCCTGGCCGAGGTGCTCGCGGCGCTGGGCGCGCCCATCCTGAGGCGGGCCACGGCCGAGGTGCTCTTTCGCCGCGGACGCCGGCTCCTCGGCCTGAGGACGAAGATGCTCGTCATCGCGTGCGCCGAGGTGGTTGGCGTGGCGCTCTACGAGCGGGTCCGCGATGGCGTCCCCTCGGCGGCCATCGCGCGCGCCGCGGACGACATCCTCGCGGACGAGCTCCTGCATCTCGATTTCCAGTCGCTGCTCTTCGCGCGCATCCTCGCCACCACGGGCCCCCTGTCCCGCGTCGTGGCGCCGGCGGTCGGCGTAGCCTTCGCGGCCGTCCTCGCCGCGGCCACGGCGCTCGTCACGGTGCAGCACGCCCGGGCGCTTCGCGGGCTCGGCACGACGCCGGCGGCCTTCGCCCGCCAGTGCGCGCGCATCGGCCTCGAGCTCGCGCGTGCGACCGCCGATGGAGGGAGGCCCTGTCGTCGCGCGGCGTGGGGCGAAGGCGTCGGCGCGACCCCGGTGCATCGGCTAGCCTCGGAGCCCCGATGGAGCGCGAGGGTCTGACGTTCCGCATCGACGACCTCTCGGGCCCCGAGACCCGCGGGCTCATCGCGCGGCACCTGCGAGGGATGCACGAGAGCTCCCCACCCGTGACCGTCCATGCCTTCGACGAGGATCCGTTCAGCATCTCCGTGTGGCGCGACCTCTAGCTCTCGCGCACTACGGGCGCGACGCCCAGGCCATCCCGTCGGGCTCGTGACCGGCGGCGACGTGACCGACGACGCCGAGCGTCTGCAGGTCGACGACGGCGACGTCGTCGTCGGGAGTGCACGCGACGAAGGCGCGTCGTCCGTCTGGCTGCATCTGGATGCCGGCAGTGCCGCGGCCCATCGGGACGCGCCTCTCGACCGTGCGCGCGCGGGCGTCGTAGACGACGAGGCCTCCGCCGCGAATCGACGAGATGAGGACGCGCTTGCCGTCCGGCGTGAACTTGAGCCGGTTCGCCCCCGGCACCCCGGCTTCGAGCGTGGCGGTCACCGTCTTCGTCGCGAAGTCGATGATCGACACGGTGCCGGGCTGCGCGTTGGCGACCCACACTTCCCTGCGGTCCGGAGAGACGTCGAAGCCCTCGGCGCCCCGTGCGACGGGTACGACGGTCACGTCCCATCGGTCGGGCGGTGGCTGGCCGTTCGCGGGACCGTCGCCGGGCGACTTGTCGAGGAAGCTGACGGTTCCCGAGCTCACGTTCGCGGTGACGACCCGGCGCAGATCCTCCGATACGAAGAGCATGTGCGTGCGGTCCTGCCCCGTGCCGAGCACCCAGTCGACCTGAGCTCGCTTCGGATCGTACGAGCCGACGACCTTCGCGCCCTCCGCGGTGAACCAGATCTTGTCGCCGCGGGTGACGAGACCGTGTGGTCCGCGAAGGGGCCCGAGGTCGACCGCAGCGAGCGGGGCCTGTCCGACGAGGTCCACGACAGAGAGCGAGTTGAAGCGTCCCCCACCGTAACTCGAGACGTACGCGGCCTTGCCGTCGGTGGTCGCGGTGACCTCGTGAGGGTCCTCTCCGACGGGGACCCGCGCGACCACGGCCAGCGTCGCGGGGTCGACGATGGCGAGCGTGCGGTCGCGCTTCGAGAGCACGAGCAACGCTTCCCGTGGCGTCTCGGTGATGGGTGCGCGCGCAACCGGGGTGCTCGCGGCTGGAGGGGGAGCGGCTCCCGCGCTCGGAATCCCCGGTGGAGGCGAGAAGACGGGCGACTGGGTGGCCGCCGGAGCGCCGCATGCCGCGCACGCGAGCGCGCCGGCCCAGAGAATTCTCGACGGGATCATCGAACCTCGGCCCACATCCATGCCAACGTTCGAGGACGATGTCACCTCGGGGCGCGGTCGTGGCCGGTCCGTTCGCCTCGACGCCCGATTCTCCGAGCAAGGGGGCAAGGGCAGCGACTAAGCTCCCGCGCCCGCGCACATGGTGGAGTCGGCGAGCCGGTGGGCAGGGGTGTCGGGCGCGCTGGGGCGCCGGAACTACCGGCTGTTCTTCGCGGGGCAGCTCGTGTCGCTCGTGGGCACCTGGACGCAGTCCGTCGCGCAGAGCTGGCTCGTGTACCGGCTCACCGGGTCGGCGCTCTGGCTCGGCATGGCGACCTTCTGCCATGCGGCGCCCACTTTCTTTCTCGCCACGTTCGGCGGCCTCGTCGCCGACCGTCACCGGCGGCGCACCATCCTCCTCGTGACGCAGTCGTCGGCGATGATGCTCGCGTTCGCGCTCGCCGCGATGCTCGGGGTCATCAACGCGGTCGACAGCCCCACCCGTCAGTCCTTCGTCATCGAGCTGGTCGGGCGCGAGAGCCTCGCCAGCGCGGTGGCCCTCAATTCGTCGATGGTCACGGCCGCGGCCGTCGTCGGTCCCGCGATCGCCGGGGTCGCCGTCCACGCGTTCGGCGAAGGGTGGTGCTTCCTCCTGAACGGCGTGAGCTTCCTGGCGGTCCTCGCGGGCCTGCTCGCCATGCGCGATCTGCCCGAACCGACGGCGGGCCGACCGCGAGAGCCGATGATTTCGCGTCTGGTCGAGGGGTTTCGCTTCGTCGCCACGGAGCCGCGCGTGCGGGCGCTCCTCGCGCTGCTTGCGCTCGTGGCGCTCCTGAGCATCCCGTCGGCGACGCTGATGCCCGTCTTCGCGTCGACGATCCTGCACGGCGATGCGCAGACGCTCGGTCTGCTGATGGGGGCGCAGGGCGTCGGCGCCATGCTCGCGGGCCTGGCCTTCGCGTCGCGACGTGGCTCGCCGGGGGCCTACCGCTGGATCGCCGGCGCCTGCGCGTTGAACGGCGTGACGCTCGTCCTCTTCGCCTTCTCCCGCTCCTTGTGGATCTCGATCCCGCTCATGCTCCCGCTCGGGGCGGGGACGCTGATCCACGTGACGGCGACGAACTCGCGGATCCAGACGCTGACGATCGACGCCTTGCGCGGCCGGGTGATGGCGATCTGGCTCATGATCCTGATGGGCTTCGCTCCCGTTGGGTCCGTCGCGGCCGGGTGGCTGGCGACCGCCGTGGACGTGCGCCTTCCCATGATCGTAGGCGGCGTGGTTTGCACCCTCGGAGCGGGCGTCTTCATGCGGTGGGCGACGACTGCGGTCGACGCGACGTCGACCGGGGCATCCGCGACGTCGACCGGGGTCGCCACGACGTCGACCGGGGTCGCCACGACGTCGACCGGGGTGTCCGCGACGTCGACCGGGGTCGCCACGACGTCGACCGGGGTCGCCACGACGTCGACCGGGGTC
>JBEKGQ010000309.1:0-8042 GCA_050012715.1 Polyangiaceae bacterium | reverse complement strand
CTCGCCTGTCCGACCCGGACATCGAAGCCGCCATGCAAGTGCTGGCGGTTCTGAACGCCCCCGCCATCTTCACGGACGAAATCCTCGCAGGTCTCGACATCTTGCACATGGTGCGACTGACGCTTGAGTATGGCGTCTCGCCCGCCTCGTCGTACGCGCTGGGCTACTTCGGCATCATCCTGGGTCACTACTACCATCGATACGGTGATGGGTATCGCTTCGGTGCTCTAGCGCGAGAGGTTGTGAAGCGGCACGAGTTCACCGCATTCGAGACGAAGACCCTTTTCACGTTGGAGCTCGTGAGCATCTGGAGCCAGCCGCTGACGGCGGCGGTGGACGCCGTGCGCGCGGCCTTCTTCACGGGTGTCGAGAGCGGCGACCTCACAATCACCTGTTTCGCGAACAGTCATATAGGCTCCGAGATGCTAGCGCGCGGAGACCGACTCGATGAGGTGTGGAACGAGACGAAGCGCAGCCTCGCGTTCGCGGAGAAAGCCCAATTCCGCGATGTGGCCATGCTCATCCTCGGAACACAGCGCTTCATCGAGACCATGCGCGGACGCACGTTCTCCTTGGAGTCGTTCGACGGCGAGGGGTTCGACGAGGCGGCCTTCGAGGAGGAGCTTTCCGCGCCCGGACGGATGAGCACCATGGTCTGCTGGTACTGGCTGATCAAGGGGCAGGCGCGCCTCATCTGCGGCGATGTCGATCAAGCGGAGGATGCGCTCGAGCGATCCCGGGAGCTGTTCTGGTCTTCCGCCCCAGGTCACGTCCAGAACATCGACTACCACTTCTTCTCCGCGCTGACCCTGGCTGCGCTGGAGGCGCGTGGGCCACCCCAGGAGAGCCGGCAGGACCGATTGGAAGTCCATCGCGCGCAGCTTGGGCGATGGAGGGACAGCTCACCGTCGACCTTCTCGGGCAAGTGCGCGCTGGTGGCAGCGGAGGTCGCGCGAGCGGAGGGCCGAGACGCCGATGCCATTCGACTCTACGACGAGGCCGTCCAGGCATCGCGGCGCTACGGGTTTCTCCAAGACGAAGCAATAGCGAACGAGCTGGCGGCCCACTTCTACGCAGCGCGTGGGGCAGAGACGATCTCTCGCGCCTGCGCGAGAGAGGCGCGTCACGCGTATTTGCGCTGGGGCGCGCTCGGCAAAGTGAGGCAGCTCGAGCAGCTGGACCCCCGTCTGCGGGAGGAGCCGGCGGCGGGCCCAAGGGCCACCATCGACGCGCCTGTCGAGGACCTGGATTGGGGCACGGTCGTAAAGCTCTCGCAGGCGTTGTCGAGCGAGATCCTCCTCGACAAGTGGATGAAGGTGCTGATGACCCTCTCGCTCGAGCATGCAGGGGCAGAGAGGGGCGCCCTGCTGGTTCCCCGGGCCGGAGAGCTGCAGGTCGTTGCGGAGGCCGCGAGCGCCCCGTTGGGGATTGAGGTGTTCTTGCATCCGGCGCGGGCTGCGGTCCAGTTGCCGGAGTCGTTGTTGCGGTATGTGAGCCGCACTCGCGAGCGTGTGCTCCTGGATGACGCGTCGTCCACCAATCCATTTGCGGCGGACGCGTACTTCGTCCGCGAGGTGCGCCGGTCGGTGCTTTGCCTGCCACTGGTGAAGCAGGGAGAGCTGATCGGGCTTCTGTACCTGGAAAACAATCTGTCACCCCGCATCTTTACGCCGGGGCGCTCTGCGCTTCTCGAGCTGGTCGCTTCACACGCGGCCGTATCGCTCGATCATGCACAGCTTTTCGCGCAGCTCGAGCAGCGCCTGGCGTTCGAGCGCCTCATCTCGGACCTGTCCGCCGAGATTGGCGAGAGCCCGGTGGAGGCACTCGACACCTGCATCAGCGCCTCCCTGGAGCGCCTGTCGCGTTTTCTGGGCATCGAGCGAGCGGTGCTTTTCGAGTTCACTCCCGAGAGCAATGAGCTTCAAACGGCGGCGTTCTGGTGCCCAGGTCAACTACCGCCTCCGTCGACGATCGACGGAGCCCGGGTCCCCGCCACGGTGGAGCACCTACGTCGGAGCGAGCCGTTCTGCTGCGAGACGCCGGCGGACATCCCCACCAGTGACCGTTGGGTCCTCGATCGCGTGGGGATGCAGTCCTTCGTGGGCCTTCCGGCCTCGGTGGAGGGCGTCGGCCTCGGCTACTTGTTTCTTGGCGTGCACGAGCCGCGGCATTGGCCCGACGAAATGGTGCAGCGCCTGCGTGTCGTCGCCGACATTCTAGCCAACGCGCTAGCCCGCAAGCACGCCGAACGAGACAGGAGAATCCAGCATGAGCTAGCGCAAGCTCTCGAGTTTCGGGAGCTCGTGATGGGGATCCTTGGTCATGATCTGCGTAGCCCGCTCGGCGCGGCGAGCGGGCTGGTCCAGCTCGTCCTGCGCCACGAGGGCCTGCCCGAGGTGCTCAGGCGTCGCGTGACCGCCGTGAGCCATTCGATGGATCGAATGAACGACCTCATCGGGACGCTCCTCGACTTCACCGAAAGCCGCTTCAAGGGAGGCGTGACGATTGCGAGAACCGCAATGGATCTGCAGAGGGCGTGCGGCCGAGTGGTTGACGAACAGTTGGCCGATAATCCCGGACGAACGATTCAACAGCACTGCGACGGTCCAGTGGAGGGGGACTGGGACCCCGTCCGGATCGAGCAGGTTCTCTCGAACCTACTGTCCAATGCGCTCAAGCATGGGGACCCTGCGCGGCCCGTGGAAGTGACGCTGCGCAGCGAGTGCAGCGACGTCGCCGTTCTCGAGGTCACCAACTTCGGCGCCCCCATTCCGTCGGAGATACTGGGCCAGCTCTTCGAGCCGTTCCGACGCGGACCGACGGCCGAGCCGGGAGGGCGCCGTGGACTTGGACTGGGTCTCTACATCGTGCGGCAGATCGCCCTTGCCCACGGCGGCTCGGTGGACGTGGAGTCTACGAGCGAGCGAGGTACAAGGTTCAGTGTGCGGCTCCCGCGGAACGGCCAAGCGACCTTGGGCCCGCCCCGACGAGACACCGAGCCGTCCCCAACTGGCGAGCGCGGTGGCCGACGGTGATCGCCATCGACGCTGCTCCCGGCCCTCTGATGGCGGAGATGCGCTCGAATGCCTGGCGGCTAGCACCTCACGTCAACCCGTGAGGGAACAGGAGGAGCGATGGGCCACATCCTGATCGTCGACGATGACCCGACGATGATCTTTGCGCTGAAGGAGATCCTGGAGGATCGGAAACACACGACCGTCTCGGCGTCCTCGGGTGCCGAGGCCCTGTCGAAGCTTGGCGACGTGGAGTTGGTCCTCACAGACTTGCAGATGCCGGGCATGAGCGGAGTCGAGCTACTTCGTACGATTCGCGACAAGGACGACACGCTTTCGGTGATTATCATTACCGCCCACGGCTCGGAGAAGGCCGCTGTCGATGCTATGAAGGCCGGCGCATACGACTACCTGACGAAGCCGTTCAACCTCGACGAGGTGGGTATGCTCACGGAGCGTGCACTCGAGTCGCGGCGACTTCGAGTAGACAACCGCCTTCTTGTCGCGGAGCGTTCAGTGGGCCGCCATCTCGTCGCGAACAGCCCCGCGATGCGAAGGCTGTTGAGCGTCATCGAGCGCGTCGCAAACAAGAACGTTACGGTACTGATTCGCGGCGAGACCGGCACTGGCAAGGAGCTGGTGGCGTCGCTCCTGCATGCTCAGAGTCGTCGGGCGAGCGGCCCTCTCATCCGATTCAACTGTGCGGCGCTCCCCGCCGAATTGGCGGAATCGCTGCTGTTCGGCCACGTCAAGGGTGCGTTCACCGGCGCCCAGGCCGCCAGTCGTGGCTACTTCGGAGAGGCGAACGGGGGCACGCTGGTGCTCGACGAAGTAGGCGAGCTCTCGCCCGGCGCCCAAGCAGTCGTGCTACGCGCTCTGCAAGACGGTGAGATTCAGCGCGTGGGCTCGCCTCGCCCGGAGCGAGTCGATGCGCGCATCATCGCCTCCACGAATCGCGACCTGATTTCTGAGGTGCGCGCAGGCCGGTTCCGTGAGGACCTGTACTACCGACTACGCGTGGTGGAATTGGTCGTGCCACCGCTGTCCGAGCGGCGCCTGGACATACCTGCGCTCGCTGAGGATCTCGTGCGCAGGTGCGCTGATAGATTCGACCTGGGCGGACTCCGGTTGTCGGAAGAGCTGGTAGCTCGCTTCGCGAGCGCTTCGTGGCCAGGCAACGTCCGGCAGCTAGAGAACACCATCGCGCATTTGGCCGCACTCTCGAACGGAGGTGTCATCGAAGCCAACGCCTTCGAGTCGGAGCTCCACCCGGCGGAGATGCCCGAGGGGGAGGAGGGGGCGGAAGTCGGGAGCGGGCCCTCGTTGCGCGAACAGGTCAACGCGTTCGAACGAAACCTAGTCGCCGCAGCCTTCGCGGCGGCAGGCCGCAACCAGTCGGAGACGGCGAGACGGCTCGGCCTCAGCCGGGCCACGGTGCTCGACAAGCTTCGCAAGTACGGGTTCATCGACTGACGAACGGGTGACGCCGCCGCGTCGCAGCTCCGGCGTTTCCGTCCTGTCGTTGACGTAGAAGGGCAAGTCCCGACGCTAGCTCGATCGTCTTCGAGAGGTCTGCGCCCCCGGAGCTCGTCGTCGACTCGGCATGCGAATGGCCCCTGCGGGCTCGAGGACCGTCGAGAAGAGGACTCGCACGAAACGCTCGATGGGCGCAGAGCTTCGCTGCGCTTTCGCCACGAGCATCGAGCCTTGGAGAGAGGATATGATGAATCCAGCGATCTCGTTCGTGTCCGTCGTCGAGACGAGCTCGCCGGCCGAGACCGCGGCGCGCAGGCAGTAAGCCACCGCCTCCTGGTACTCAGTGAAAGCCCTCGCGACTCGACTGCGAATCGGCTCACTGTGCTCGCTCGCCTCGGCGCTGAGATTCCCCAGCAAACAGCCCTTCCGACAGTCGTCCACCTTGAGGTAGTCGATCAGTCCCTCGAGCCAACCGCGAAGGCGCTGAAGAGGCGGCAGCGCGTCGTTGCGGAGCGTCGCGGCCACCGCCGCGTCAGTCGCCTCGATGTAGCGTGCGAGGACCTCCAGGCCGAATACCTCTTTCGAGGCAAAATGATTCGTGAACGAGCCCTGTGGAACCCCCGCAGCCTGGACAATGTCACGCACGCTGGACGCGCCGAACCCGGACGTGTGAACGACGCGGAGTCCCTCGGAGAGCAACTTCTCCTTGTTCGATGGTTGTGCCACGGTTTCAATATGGCTGTCCAGCGTGCCATGTCAAGACAAGCAGCTGGAGCTGCCATCCCGGGGGTGGGGTGGCTGGCCGGCTCAGGGCTCGTGGATCTCGCAGTCGCCTGAGAGTGTACCGGAAAGCGCGACAGGGCTGCGTTCGTCGATCAACTTGCTCGCCTCTTCCACGTCGCCATCACGCTCGCTCGAAGCCTACACGATCGTTGGTCGCCCACCCGTCCGGGGACGCGGAGCCCGACAAAAAGATGTACGACCGTATTGACAAGGCGGAGCGCGCATCGCAACCTGAAGCTCGTGCCCGGCAGGGTGCCTGGAACAGCTCGGAGCGAGACCCCATGTACGTCGTGGCTGGAGTAACCGGGAACACGGGGAAAGTCGTCGCAGAGACGCTGCTCGCGCACGGGAAGCCCGTGCGCGCGGTGGTGCGAAGCGAGGCGAAGGGGGCCGAATGGAGGAGGCGCGGCGCGGAGGTCGTCGTGGCGGAGCTTGGCGACGCACTCGCGCTGGCTCGTGCCCTCGCGGGCGCCGCCGGCGCCTATGTCCTCCTGCCTTCCCAATATGAGTCGGTCGACGCACGCGCCGATGGCGAGAAGCGAACGCGCGCGATTGTTCAGGCCGTTGAGTCGAGCGGCGTCGAACACGTCGTCTTCCTGTCCGCGGTCGGTGCGCAGCACGCGAGCGGTACCGGTCCTGTCGGGCCCCTCCACGACGCCGAGGTCGCGCTGTCGAACGTCAAGGCCGCCGTCACCTCCGTGCGCGCGGCGTACTTCATGGAGAATTGGGGCGCCTCGCTCTCCGCGCTCGCACAGGGCTTGCTCCCGACGTTTCTCGCGCTTGGCCGCGCCATTCCGATGGTCGCGACGGCCGACGCCGGCACAGTATCGGCGAAGGCGCTCCTCGAGGGGGGCAAAGGCTACTCGGTGATCGAGCTCGCCGGGCCGCGCGAGTACACGCCCGAGGACGTCGCCATCGCGCTCTCGCGCAACACCGGCAAGCCCATGACGGCGGTGCAAGGCCCGGAGGACGCGATGGTGTCGGCACTCATGGGGGCCGGCCTCAACCGCCACTGGGCGGAGCTGTACCAGGAGCTGACGCACGCGCTGAACAAGGGGCACATGGCGTGGGAGGGCCGGCCAGCGCGCTTCGTGCGAGGGTCCACCGAGATCGACGCCGTGCTGTCCAAGCTCGTGAGGGGCTGAGACCAAGCCACATGACCGGACCTCCCCATTCAATCAACGTCGCGGTGCTGGACGACTACCAGGGCGCCGCGTTGACGGTCGCCGACTGGTCGGCCATCAGTGCTCGGGCCAACATCTCGGTGTATCAAGACCATCTTGCGAGCGAAGACGCGCTCGCGGACCGGCTGGCCCCGTTCGATGTCGTCTGCGTCATGCGGGAGCGAACTCCGATGCCCGGGTCGTTGCTGAATCGCCTCCCGCGGCTGAAACTGATCGCGTCGACGGGCCTGCGGAACGCAGCCATTGATGCGGGGACCGCCGCGGAGCGAGGCATTGTCATCGCCAATACAGGCTATTCGTCCGCTCCGACCGTCGAGCTGACTTGGGCTCTCATTCTCGCGAGCATGCGTCATGTCACCTCCGAATCCGAGTCTGTGCGCGTCGGTGGCTGGCAGCACACCCTCGGTGACGACTTGGAGTGGCAGACGCTTGGCATTCTCGGGTTGGGCCACATCGGGGCGGGGGTGGCCAAGGTCGGGCTCGCGTTCGGGATGAACGTCATTGCGTGGAGCCAAAACCTGAGCCCGGAGGTGGCCGCCGCTGGCGGGGCTCGGCTGGTCTCGAAGGAGGAGTTGCTGCGGATGGCCGATATCGTCTCGATCCACCTGGTGTTGAGCGCCCGTACGAGAGGGATGATTGGTGCGGCGGAGCTCGCGCTGATGAAGCCATCGGCGCGACTGATCAACACTTCGCGGGGCCCCCTGGTTGACGAACCTGCACTCCTGGACGCACTCCAGAACCGTCGGATCGCTGGCGCGGCGATCGACGTCTTCGATGTCGAGCCCTTGCCGGACGACCACCCCTATCGACGCGCCCCGAACCTCCTCGCCACGCCTCACATCGGGTACGTCACGCGCGGCCTCTACGAGCGCTTCTATCGGGACAGCGTCGCGAACATCAATGCTTGGCTCGATCACAGAGCAGCACAGTAATGGGCGCCGTGACCGGTGGGCGCTCCTGAGAAAAGCAGAGAATTGAGGCTCCTCCGAATGCGCCCCTGGCTCAAACGCACCTTGCAGATCACAGGAGGCATCGTCCTCCTCGTCGCCGCCGGGATTGGCGCGACCCTCTACTCGGTGGTTGGCGGCAACACCGAGATCATCGATGGAGCCACGCCCGCGCCTGACGTTCGCATCATCAAGGACGGCTTCGTGAACTTCGGCGTCGTCGACGTCGGCGACGGGCACTTCGCCCTCATTGACGCGGGGAACGATCCCAGCGGCGCGGCGATCCTTACCGAGCTCGCGCGTCGAAACGTCGGACCGGACGCCGTAACCGCGATCTTCTTCACGCACGGCCATCGCGATCACACTGCCGGCGCGAGCCTCTGCCCGAGCGCCACGCTCTACGCGCTCGACGCTGACGTCGCGCTGGTCGAGGGACGCGAACGCTCGCACGGTCCGCTCACCAGCATGCTGGGCGCGAAGCCGACCGGGCTCCACGTACACGGTCTGATAGACGGCGCCGTTACCATCGTCGGCGCGAAGAGTATTCGCGTCATGGCGGTCCCGGGTCACACCGCCGGCAGCGCTGCGTACCTCGTGAGCGGCGTTCTCTTCTTGGGAGACAGCGCCGGGATGAAGAC
>JBEKGQ010000308.1:0-8045 GCA_050012715.1 Polyangiaceae bacterium | reverse complement strand
GGTCGCGCCTCGCGCGGAGCGCGACGAGGGCCTCGTCGGTGTCGCCGGTCGCGAGCGCGAGGCGCGCGACGGCCGTGCACGCCTCGTCCGAGTCGTCGTCGAGGGCGAGCACGCGCCGATGCAGCGCCAGCGCATGCACGGGATCGTTGAACGTCGTCTCCTCCTGCTTCGCCCACTCGAGCAGCCGCGCCACCCGCTCCTCTTCGGGCGCGTGCTCGGCGCGCCACTCCAGGAGCCAGCGGCGGTCTCCCCGCCGGCGCGACGACTCGGGATCGGCCTGCACGAGCGCCTCCAGCGACGCCAGCGCGTCCGCGTGCGTCGCGCGCCCGACCCGCGCGTCGGACAGAATGCTCCGGTATGCCCTCGCCGCGTCGTCGGTGCGCCTCGGGTCGCCGGCGAGCGCGCGCGCCCGGGCCACCATGAGCTGGGCGCGCTGGTCCGGCTCGAACGAGCTCGAGGCCTCCAGCCGCGCCAGCGCCTCGTCGAGCGCGTGCTCGAACGAGTCGATGGTCCCGGCCGCGATGCTCAGCCGCTCGAACGTCACGAGCACGTCGGCGCGCGTCGGCATCGCCTCGAACGCCAGCGCGGCGCGCCGCGCCGCGGCCTCCACGTCCCCCAGCTTCTCGGAGAGCACCTGCGCCGTCTTCAGCCACAGCTCGACGCGCTCCGTCTCCTCGACCGCCAGCGCCCCGAGGGCGGCGTAGAGCCGTGGCAGGTCGCTCCAGAGCTCGGCGCGCTCGCTCAGCGCCACCAGCCGCGCCGTCACGTCGCGATCTTCGGGCGCCACCTTGCGCGCGCGGCCATACAGCCGTCGCGCGCCCTCCTCGTCCCCGGTCGCCTCGGCCAGCCCGCCGGCTCGCTTCCACGCCGTCGCGGCGGCTTCCAGGTCGCCGCGCTTCTCCTCGTCGAGCTCGCCCAGCTTGTCGAGCCACACGATCTGCTCGCGCGGATCCTGCGTCATCTCCGCCCGCCGCTGGAGCACCGCGCGCGCGAGGTCGGCGTCGCCCAGGCGCGCGGCCGCGCGCTCGATGGCGTCGAGGTGCTCCGGCGCGAGAGCGCTGTCCTCGAGGAGGCGCGCGCACTGTGTCCGGGCGCGCGCCTCGTCGCCGTGCTCCGACGCGATCTCCGCGAGGCGCGCCCGCGTCGCGCGCGCGCCGTCGCCCTCGACGCGCGCGAGGTTCGCTTCGAGCAGCGCGAGGAGGTCGCCCCACTGCGCGGCCTGCTCGTGGAGCTCGGCGAGCGCCGCATACGCGTCCGCGTCGTTCGCGTCGTCGTCCAGCGCCGCGCGGTACGTCGCGATGGCGCCCTTCACGTCGCCGAGGTCGTGCCGCTCGATGACCCCGATGCGATGCAGGAGCTCCCGCCTCCGCTCCGCGCCGGCGCGCGGGATGGCGGCGCGGTAGAGCGCCACGCGCTCCTTGGGGCTGCCCTGGTCACGCAGCAGATCGTCGATGCGCGAGAGGAGCTCGGCCGAGTTCGGCTCGAAGGCGAGCGCCCGCCGATACAGCCCGATCGCCGACTGGACGTCGCCGCCCGCGGCGTGCGCCTCGGCGGCCTTCTTCGCCAGCGCGGCGAGCTCGTCGCTGGTCACTTCGCGTTCGCCGATGGCCTTCCCGAGGATGGCCGCGCGCCGCTTGGGATCCGTGCCCGACCCCGCCACCCGGTCCAGGCGGTCCAGCCACTCCCGCAGCGGGCGCTCGTTCGCGACGGCCTCGGCGAGGCCACGGCCCACCACCTCGACGCCGCGCGTGGCCTCGGCGGCGCCCGCTCCCGCGGACAGATCGCTCGCCTCGCGAAGCGCCGCCAGGCGGTCGTCGACCGAGTCCGCCAGCGAGCCGCGGAGCTCGAGGAGCTTGAGCAACGGTCCGGTCGCCGACTCCCGCCGGTAGACCGGCTCGAGCACGCGCGCCGCCTGCAGGCGGTGATCGCCGGCCGTCGTCAGCTTCTCGAGCGTCGCGCGCGCGGTCTTGTCGGTGGCGTCGAAGGCGAGCGCCTCGTCGAACGCCTCGATCGCGCCGTCGGCGTCGCGCAGGCGCTGCATCCGGAGGAGCCCGAGCCGCGCCATCGCGACCGCGTGCTCGGCCCCGGCGAGCAGGGAGGCCTCCTGTCCGAGGGCTTCGGCCAGCTCCGGCCACTGGCGCTGAGCCTCCAGGAGCGGGATGAGCATCGCCAGCACGTCGCGGGCGGGACCGAAGCGCTCCACGATGGCCCGGCACGACGCGGTCGCCGCCGCGGGGTCCTTCGTCGACCCGGCGCGCACCTTCGCGGCCTGCATCGTCTGCTGCCGGGCCTTGACGTCGTCGGTCTCGTCCTTCGCCTGCTCCTCGAGCAAGAGGGCCTGCTTCTCCGGGTCACCGCTGGCCTCGTAGAGCGGCGCCAGCACGGCGAGAGCCTTCGCCCGCGAAGCGGTCGGCAGGAGCCTCTCGTACGCCGCGATCGCGCGCGCCGTGTCCTTCAGCTCGGTCGCGAGGTCGGCCAGCGCCTCGTCCGCCTCGCGCCGCTTCTCCGCGTCGGGATCGAGCGAGGCGATGCGCTCCAGCACGTCGCACAGCGCGCGGCCGTCCTTCTCGGCCGCGTGGATCTCGCGCAGCAGGTGCGCCGCCGCCAGCGTGGCCTCCGGCGGCGCGTCGGTCATCGCGAGGACGCCGGTCAGGGTGGCCTTCGCGCGACGCACCTCGTTGCCGCGGAGGAACATCTCGCCGAGCTGGGCGCTCGCCTTGGCCTTCACCGCCGGGTCCTTCACCGTGGCGAGGACTCGCTGCAGCGCCTTGGCGGCCTCGACGAACCGCCCCTGCTTGGTCGACAGCGCCACGTAGCGCGCGCGAAGCTCGTCGTCGCTTCCGTCGATGGCGAGCGCCTGCTCGAAGGCCTCCACCGCCCCCTTGTCGTCGCCCATGCGCTCGCTCTTGAGCTTGCCGAGCTTCGCGAGCAGGCTCGCCCGCTTCGGACCGCGCGTGCTCTCCAGCTCGATGGTCAGGTACCGCGCGATCTCCGGTGGCGTCCCGAACGACTCGGCGGCAAGCGCGAGCACCGACGCGGCCCGCCCGGCGAGGCCCTTGATCACGAGGAGCTTCTGCGCGACGCGCCTCGCCTCCTCGTTGGCCGGGTCGATCGCGAGGAGCTGCTCGATGTGGGGCATCGCCCGCTCGGGCTCGTGGAGGCGCGCCTCGTAGAGCTCGACGATGCGGGCGAGGAGCTTCTTCTTCGTCCACTCCTCGGGCGGCGGGTCGGCCGCGAGGGCCTGCTCGTTCAGGCGGACGACGTCGCGCAGGCGGTTGCCTTTGACGTAGAGGGCCTCGAGGTGTGCGCGCGAATCTTCGTCGCCCGGTTCGAGCCGCAGGACGTGCTGCAGGAGGTCGATGACCTTCTCGTCCGCTCCGCCGGCGTCGGAGAGCAGGGCGGCCGCTCTCTTGAGCAGAGGGGCCTGCTCGGCGCGTGGGCGGTGCTGGGCGGCCGCCGCGTAGACGTCGGCCAGCTTGCGCACGTGCCCGGCCTTCTGCAGGTAGTGCTCGATCTTCGCGAAGGCCGGGGCGTGGCCGGGCACGAGGACGAGCGCCCGCTCCAGGTAGGTCACCGCGCCGAGCTCATCGCCGAAGACGTCGCCGAAGAAGCGGGCCGCCTGGAAGAGAAAGTCGGCCCCGACCGGAGGCGCCACGAGCTTCAGGCGCTTGCCCTGCGAGACGCTCTCGAACCCGAACGCGAGCTCGCTCAGTCGCTCGTCGCGCTGGGCAGCCGTGTGCAGGCGCTCCCAGGTGCCGTCCGGGAGCGGGGCGCGCGCCATCGCCGCGACCATCGCGTCGAGGAGTCGCTCTTCGTCTTCGAGCTTCGCCTCGAACGTGAAGGCGCCCGGATGCTGCCCGGACCCCCCTCGTCGGGGCGGCGGCTGTTGCATGGCGGACTTCTCCAGGGGGCCGAGCGGCTACGAAGACTCCACGCGGGCCTCAGAGCGTATCGGAAGGGCAAGCCCTTGGAAAATGACGTTTTCTTGTTGAGGTATGCCGGCGGCAAACCGCAGGGAGAGACGCGTTTCCGCCGGGTCTCTGCCCCACGCCCTAGCGCTGGACGCGCATGACGGCCACGCCGGTGGTCGTGGGATTCGCGGCGTCGGCGCCCGCCGTGAACACGATGTCACCCACCGCCTCGTGGCCGCGCAGCTTCCGTCGCCAGGTTGCCACGTAGACGGGGCCGTGGTCGCGGGCACCATCCTCGATGAGGTCCCATGTGTGTGGGTCATCCACCCAGTGGCGATCGAACCGGCGCCGGTCGAGGCTGGTCAGCATCTCGAGGGTGGCGTCGTCGCAGTAGACGACGGGCGCGCCGGGGATCTGATCGACGAACGTCGCCAGCGCGGTGCGCTCGGGCCAGCCGCGCTCGATCGAGCCACGCCAGAAGCCCATCCACACGTCCAGCTCCCAGTACAGCCCACCGAGCGACGTGACCGCGAGCACGCCCGCGACCACCCGCCCGGCCATCGGGCGCCGGGCCAGCCGGGCGACCCCGTCGGCGATGACCGTCGCCCCCTGGGCGGCGAGCGTCGCGTAGAGGGGGACGATACAAACGAAGTGCCGGTCGAGCCCGAGCGACGAGCGCATGACCCACGTGAGCGAGACGAACCCCAGGCACGCGAGGATGACGAGGACGAACCGCCCCCCCTGCTGCCGCACCGTGCGGACGACGCCGAAGGGCACCAGCGGAAGGACCGCCCCCATGACCCGTGCCGGGACCCACGCGGGGTAGTAGAGGGCGTCCTTCGCGGCGCCGAGCTTCGTGTGGGTCGCGTCGTTGGCGAACTCGCGGGTCTGTCGCAGAAAGCCGAACCACTGCCCGTCCACGGGGCGGCGCAAGGCGGCCCAAGCGAGGATGAGGACGACGGGGGCCGCCACGACGATCCAGGCTCCCCACGCCCCCTTCTCCGCGGGCAACCCCCGCCGCCGCCGCCACCACGGCTCGACCATCGCGATGAGCGCGACGGTCGCGAGGGAAGCCCACGCCTCGTAGCGCAGCACCACCGCCGCCGAGAGCATCGCCGCCGCCGCGCGGTAGCGCCGCTCCTCGAAGGTGATCGCGACGCCGAGCACGAGGAGCGCGAACAGCGGCTCCGGCTGCGCAGTCGTCCCCATCTGCATCGCGATCGGGCACGCCGCGGCGATGATCGCCGCGAGGAGCGCGGTGGACGCGCCCGCCATCCCCGAGGCGCCGGCGTGCGCGGTTCGAAGGACGTAGCGGTAGAGGACGACGGGGACCGCCGCCGAGAGCACGACGTTCAGCCAGCGGACGTCCTGCATCGTCCCGCCGAGGGCCACGAGGGGCACCTGCGCGTAGTGGAACAGCGGCAGCCAAACCCAGTGCACCGCGAGGTCGCCCGGGTCGGCCAGGATCGCCCGCGCGATCATGTGGTGCGCGTAGGCGTCGGTGTCGACGTCGGGCCCCGCCAGGACACAGACCACGCGCCACGCCGCCAGCGCGACGATCGTGATCGCCAGCGTGATCCCGGGGACGCGCGCGCGCATCGGGCGCCTATAGCACCCTCAGGCCCCCGCGCTGAACCGGCCGCACTACGGCGCGCAGTACCGCTGCGCGTCGTCCGCGTCGGTGCGCGCCGCCTTGAGGTTCTGCTGGATGACGGCGTCCGTCCCATCGGGCGGCGACGAGCCGGCCTTCAGCTCGAGGGCATTCGAGAGCACGAGCAGGGTCGCCTGGTAGTTCTTCGCGTAGATCGCCAGCGTGGCATCCTGCAGATGGAGCCCTTCGACTTGCTTCGAGACGGCGTCGACGAGCTCCGCGGTCGGCGTGCCCTTCTCGAGCGGCTTCATCGCTCCGAGGAAGCGCTCGCACTCCTGCTTGCGCTGGTCGTTGCACCCGAGCGACGCCAGAGCGACGACCGTCACGGCAGCCACCGTTGCCCAGCGAGGGACGCTCATGCGCGGATCCCTAGCACGCCGCTTGGCCAGGAGGGCGGCGTGCGCTAAACGCCCCCCGCGAGCGTGCCTACCCCGACGAAAGCCGATTGGCCCCTGCCGCGGCGCGTGCGGGATCACCTCGTCCTCGACACCCGTAGGGACACGGTCCTCTACTGGTCGGCCGTCGCCTTCGTCATTGCCGGCTTCTTCGTCACGCGCCTCCTGCCCTGCGTCGACTACCCGCAGCACCTCGCGCTGAGCGACATCGCGCGGCGCCTGGCCGACCCGACGGCCCCGGAGAACGCGCAGTACCAGCTCAACTACTTCACGTACAACGGGCTCTTTCACGTCGTCGTTGCGACGATCGCTCGCGTACTCCCGATCGAGCTCGCCGGGCGCCTCGTCATCGCCGCCTCCCTCGCCGGCATGGCGGGGGCGGTTCTGGCGCTCCTCCGGGTCCTTCGCCGGCCACCGGTGCACGCCGCCCTCTTCACGCCGATCCTCTTCTCGTTCTCGCTGGGGTGGGGCTTCGTCAACTACGTGCTCGCGACCACCATCGCCGCCTGGGCGCTCGTCTTCGTCGCGCGGGCGGCGCTGCGACCCCGCGTGCTCGATGTCGTCGCGGTGGGGGCTCTCGGCGTCGCGTGCGCCTTCGCGCACGTGCTCTCGATGCTCATCTTGTGCCTCGCCGCGGCGGGCCTCGCCCTCGAGCTCGCGTGGCGGACCTCGGCGCGCGACGCGCCGTTCGCATCCCGCCTGCTCCACACCCTCGTGCGTGCGAGCATCGCCGCGTTACCGCTCGTCCTCGGCTGCCTCTATTGCATCGAGGTCTACCGGCGGCAGTACGTGTGGGACCCGGCCATGTACCGGGACCCCACCCTCGAGGGGAGCGCCCCGCCCCTCTGGGAGAAGGTGACGTGGTTCAGCGCGTTCGCGACGGACCTGTTCTGGGACGCGACCGACCAGGTCATCCTCTGGCTCGCCATCGCCGTCATGGGCTGGTCCGAATGGCTCGCGTGGAGACGCCGCCGCGCGGGAGACGTCGCGCGGGAGGACCCGCCGCCGGTGCTGCTCCCGTTCGTCCTCTTGACGCTCGCGTACCTCGCGACGCCGATGGTGCTCGTGGGGACGCACCTCATCTTCCCCCGCCTCGCTCAGTGGGCGGTGCTCGGTGCCGTGCTCGCGACCCCGCGGTTCCCGATCGCCAGCGCGGCGCGCGCGCGCAAATGGATGCTCGGGATCGCGCTCGCCGCCGGGGTCGACGTCGTCCTCCATTGCGGCCTCTACGCCTGGGAGACGAACGACGCGTCCCGCGTCATCGACGACCTGCCCCCGGGTCGGTCGGCGACCGCGGTCATCTGGGAGCCGGGCACCTTCGCCTTTCGCAACGGGACGCTCACGCACCTCGCCGCCTACTACGCCGCCCGAAAGCACGGCGAATGGGCCTTCGCGTTCGCCCGATACCTCAGCGTCCCGGTGCGCTTCAAGCCGGGCGCGCAACCCGCCTGGCCGGCGCACGGATGGGAGTTCAAGGGCGAGGACTACGACCCGCGATGCAAATACGCGCGCGCCTTCCCGCTCGTCATCGTGAAGGCACCGAAGGACCTGCCGCGCGACGAGAGCGGCGAGCCGCTGGTGCGGGCCCTCCTCTTCAAGCAAGACGCGCCGACGGTGCGCCTGCTGTCCCACCACGGGCGCTACTGGGCGTTCGACACCGCGGGGCTGCCGGACGACGGAACCTTGTAGAAGACGGCTATGCTCCTCGGCGTGAGCGAGCCGCCGCCATGACGATCCGGTTCCTCCGGGTGCTGTGGCTCTTCGGAGTCATCCTGGCGAGCTACCTCGTGCACTTCGCGTTCGTCCGCGTCTTCCGGAGGCGGGGCCAGCGAATGCCCCCGTGGCTGAAGGCACGCCGGGAGCGCGTCGACGGTCGCAACGCGCGGCGTCTGCTCCGCGGGATGCTCCGGCTGCGCGGGGTGTTCATCAAGCTGGGTCAGGTGCTCTCCATCCTCGGCGGGTTCCTGCCGCGCGCCTTCACGAAGGAGCTCGAGAGCCTCCAGGACAACGTCCCCCCCCACCCGTTCCGCCACGTCGAGCGCACGTTCGTCGCGGCTTACGGCAAGAAGCCGGATCAGTGCTTCGCCT
>JBEKGQ010000307.1:0-8076 GCA_050012715.1 Polyangiaceae bacterium | reverse complement strand
CCCGGCCCATCCGACGCGTGCGGTCGCGGCGAAGGCCTTCCCGCTCCCGGGGGGACGCGTGGGCCTCGCGGTGGAGGACATCACCGAGGTGACGAAGGGCCGCCGCCTGAAGGACGCCGAGCGCCACGTGCTCGAGATGATCGCGTCCGGCGCCGCGCTCCCCGGGATCCTCGAGGCGCTGGTGCTCGCCATCGAGGACTACTCGCCGCCCACGCTCGCCTCCATCCTGCTCCTCGACGCCGACGGCATCCACGTGCGCCACGGGGCGGCTCCGCACCTCCCGCCCGCCTACACGCGGGCCATCGACGGCCGCGCCATCGGCCCTGCCGCTGGCTCGTGCGGCACCGCGGCGTTCCTGCGGCGCCCGGTCTACGTCGAGGACATCGAGACCGACCCGCTCTGGGCCGACTACCGCGAGCTGGCCCGCACCCACGGCCTCCGCGCGTGCTGGTCGACGCCGATCCTCTCGAACGAGGGGCGCGTCCTCGGCACCTTCGCCCTCTACTACCGCCAGCCGCGCGCCCCGACCGAGGAGGACCTCGCGCTCATCCAGCGCGCCACGCACCTCGCCGGGATCGCCATCGAGCACCTCCAGCTCGAGGATCAGCTGCGCGCGCTCTCGGAGCACGTGGAGTCGGTGCGGGAGGACGAGCGCACCGGCATCGCGCGCGAGATCCACGATGTCCTCGGGCAGGAGCTCACCGCCCTCAAGATGGATCTCGCGTGGCTCGCCCGGCGGACCACCCTCGAAGGGCCGCTCCTCGAGAAGCTGGCGGCCATGTCGGCGGCGACCGACGAGATCATCCAGCAGGTGCGCCGCATCTCGACCGAGCTGCGCCCGGGCGTGCTCGACGATCTCGGGCTCCTGGCCGCCATCGAGTGGCAGGCCGAGGAGTTCGAGAAGCGGACGGGGACGCTGTGCACGGTCGAGTCGAACGTCGGGGACGCGCAGCTTCCGCGCGACGTGTCGACGGGCCTGTTCCGCATTTTCCAGGAGGCCCTCACGAACGCGGCGCGCCACGCGGGGGCGGAGCACGTCGCGGTGCGCTTGTGGCTCGAAGGCGACGATCTCGGCCTCGAGGTGCGCGACGACGGCGGCGGCATCACCCCGGCGCAGGTGGACCACCCGGGCTCGCTGGGGCTGCTCGGCATCCGCGAGCGCGCGCGACGGCTCGGCGGACGGGCGACGGTGGCCGCGGGCGCCTCGGGTGGAACGGTGGTCTCGGTCCACGTGCCGCGGGCCGGCCGAGGTGCGCCGTGATCAAGGTCCTCGTGGCCGACGACCACGCCATCGTGCGGCGCGGCCTGCACCAGATCCTCGCCGACACCGAGGACATCATGGTGGGCGGCGAGGCCGCGACGGCGCAGGAGGCGCTGGATCTCGTGCGGCGCGAGCGCTGGAACGCGGTCATCCTCGACATCAGCCTGCCGGGCGCCAACGGCCTCGGGCTCCTCGCCGAGATCCACCGGGAGCGGCCGGAGCTCCCGGTGCTCATCCTCACCGTGCACTCGGAGGATCAGTACGCGGTCCGCGCCATCAAGGCCGGCGCGGCCGGGTTTCTCACCAAGGAGAGCGCGCCCGAGAAGCTCATCGAGGCGGTGCGCAAGGTGGCGAGCGGGGGCCGCTACGTGAGCGCGGAGCTGGCGGAGAACCTGGCGTCGTTCCTCGCGGGGGAGTCGCCGGGCGCCCCGCACGAGCGGCTCTCGGATCGCGAGTTCGAGATCCTGAAGATGCTCGCCTCGGGCAAGACGGTGTCGGAGGTCGCGCGCGAGCTGTCGCTGAGCGTCAAGACGGTGAGCACCCACCGCACGCGCATCCTGAAGAAGATGGGGATGAAGACGAACGCCGAGCTGACGCACTACGCCGTGCGAGGGCGCCTGGTCGACTAGAACGGCTGAGACGTCCGGCCGACTACCCCCGGTAGGACGAACACCGACGGCGCAGCGGCGTGGAGTCCTACCCGCAATCGGGAGGCCATCCCATCCTGCCAGGCTCGGCGCCCTCGTAGGATCGACCCGGTGAGGATCCTCGTCGTCGATGATTCGCCTTCGATCCGCGCGAGGCTCGTGGCCATGCTCCGCGACGTGCCCGGGGTGGAGCCGCACGAGGCCGCCGACGCGGAGGAAGCGATGACGGCCATCCTCGCGTCGATGCCGGACCTCGTGGTGCTCGACATCCACATGCCGGGCAAGAGCGGGCTCGAGGTCCTGCCGACCATCAAGGCGCTCCCGTCGCCGCCGGTGGTCATCATCCTCACCAGCGACGCCAGCGAGCACCACCGCCGCCTTTCGCTTTCGCAAGGCGCGGATTTCTTTTTCGACAAGGCGCGCGACTTCGCGCGCGTGGTCGAGCTCGTCGCGCTCCACGTGGTCCGACGCGCCTAGGATGTCCGTCCTACGAGGAGCGGCGGGAAGTCCTACGCACGAACGGGCAATCGCCCGATGGGGCGGCCGCCGTTCGAGCCGTAGGTTTCCGGTCATGCGTGACGACCCTTCATCGAGCTGGTCCGAAGCGAGGCTTCACCGGCTCATCTTCGAGCACTCTTCGGACCCCACCGTCGTGATCGACGATGACGGCCGCTTGCTCTCGGCGAATCGCGCGGCGCGCGAGCTCCCCGGCGTCGACGTCGAGCGCCTTTTTCTCTGGACCCCGCAGCGCGACGCCGAGCTGACGTCCCTCCGGGCGCAGCTCCGAGTCGGCGGGCGCGGGGTGGCCGAGCTCCGCGTCGGCGAGAGCGACGGCGGCGCCGAGCGGTTCTACGCCATGGAGGGCCGCGCCCACGGCCCGTCGTACGTCGTCGTCCTGCGCGACATCACCGAGCGGCGGCGCCTCGAGGAGGAGCTGCGCCACTTGCGCCGCATCGAGGACGTGGGGCACCTCGCCGCGACCGTCGTGCACGACTTCAACAACGTGCTCACCGCGATCGCGTGCGCCACCTCCGTCCTCGTCGGCGACGTGGTCGGGCAGGAGCGTCCCTCCGCGCTCGCGAAGGACATCCGCGCCGCCACCGAGCGCGCGGCGGGGCTCATCCGCCAGGTCCTCTCGCTCGTCCGCCGCCAGCCGGCGGCGCCCACGAGGCTCAGCCTCAGCGACGTCGTGGAGGAGACGCGCTCGCTCATGGAGCTCGTCCTCGGCCCCGGGGTGGACCTCTCGCTCGAGCTCGATCCGGCGCTGGGGGACGCGCTCGTCGAGCGCGAGCAGCTCGACCACGTGCTCCTCAACCTCGCCGCGAACGCGCGCGACGCGATGCCCCAGGGCGGCAAGGTCACGATCTCGACCGCCAACGTGCCCTTCGGCGACGAGCTGGCTTCCGCGTCGCACTGCGCGCACGCGGCTTCCTACGTGTCCCTGGCCATCACCGACAGCGGAGGAGGCATGCCCCCCGAGGTCCGCGAGCGCATCTTCGAGCGGTTCTACACGACGAAGCCCACCGGGCACGGCGCGGGCCTCGGCCTGGCGACGGCGTACCGCTTCGTGAAGCGCGCCGGTGGCTGCATCGCGGTCCGGACCGCGCCCGGGCAAGGCACGACGATCACGCTGTTTCTTCCGCGCTTGCCGTCGCCGGCACAGACGCTCGTCGTCCCGCGGCGAACCGCGGAGGGGACGCCGGGGGGCAGCGAGACCGTCCTCGTCATCGACCCCGACGACGCGGTGCGGGGCGCCGTCAGTGCGGTGCTGCGAGAGCTCGGCTACGATGTCGTGGACGCGGCGGACGGCGACCTCGCGATCGGCCTCGCGGAGGCCGCCAGCCTTCGCGTCGCGCTGGTCCTCGCCGACATGCGGTCGCCTGGCCTGCCGGCGCCCGAGATCGTGTCGCGGCTCGGGTCCTCCGGTCGCGCGCCGCTTCTCCTGTGGATGTCCGGGGACACCGACCGGGCCATCGCCGAGAGCGGCCTCCTCGAGGAGCCGATGCTCCGCAAGGCCTTCTCGCCGACCCAGCTCGCGACCCGCGTGCGCGACGTGCTCGATGCGCGCGCCGCCACCGAGGGCGAGGCCTCCTCGGGGCTCAGCTCCGCGGCGCCATCCCCCGGATGAACTGCTCGACCATCTCCCACGGCATGTTGTTCGGCAGGTTGAGGATCGGAAGCTCGACCCCGAAGCTGCGACGCCGGCGCAGCTCCTCCAGGCAGTGCGCAGGATCGCCGGTGATGGTGAGCGCCTCGATCATCGCGTCGGTCACTGCGTCGGCCGCCTGCGCGCGCGTCGCCTTGTCCTGGTAGAGGCCGGCGATCTTCTTGCAGTCCTCGCCGAAGCCGAAGCGCGTCAGGAGCTCGATGTAGTAGTCCCCCATCCCGCCGATGTAGAAGCTGATGATCTGCTTCGCCATCGTCGTCCCGGCCGAGCCGCCGAGGGGGAGCGCGGTGGTGAACGGCGCGGTCACGATCTTCGAGGCGTCGCGGCCGGCGCGCGCGGCCCCGGCGGCGATCCACGCCCGGCCTTCGCCGAGCTTGTCGTAGGGCCAGAACGTCGGGATCCAGCCGTCCGCGCACTCGCCGATCTGCTCGATGGCCTTCTGCTTGAGGGCCGCGATGTAGATGGGGATGGTGGGACGGAGCGGCTTCATCTCCAGCTTGAACGGGCGGTACTGGGCGAGCGTGGCGCCGGCGTCGCTCTGCTTCTGCCCGGCGAGGAGCGCGCGGGTGACCTTCACGACGTCCCGCACCTGAGACAGGGGCTTGTCGAACGGCCGCCCGTGGAAGCCCTCGATGACGTTCTTGCCGCTCGTCCCGATGCCGAGGATGAACCGCCCCTCGCTGATCTCGTCGAGCGTCGCCGCCGACATCGCGATGAGCCCGGGCGTGCGGCTGTAGACGTTGATGATGCCCGTCCCGAGCTGGATGCGCTTCGTCTTGACCGCCATCTCCGTGAGCACGGTGAAGATCTCGTACCCCCACGCCTCGGGGACCCAGAACGAGTGGTACCCGAGCTCGTCGGCGAGCTGGGCGGCCTTCACGTACATCTTGCGGTCGTAGTTCTTCCAGAACGCGAGGAGGGCGATCGATTCGGTCATCGTGGATGGGGAGGGTAGCAGGCCGGCTGTACTCTGGGGCGCGGTGGCGGAAGCGCGTAGCGCGCACCCCACGCGATCAGGCGAAAGGGACGCCTCGCGAGGAAGAGGAGGGCAGGAAGACGAAACGCGAGTGACGCGAGGAGCCGCACGTGAAGCGCGACGTCGGGTCGAGCGCCGATCTCCCCGCGCTCCCAGTCTCCCCGGACGTCGTGCAGCTTGTCGACGAGGTTGGCGATCTCGGAGAGGACTCGAAAGAAGCGAACGAAGCGGGGGAAGCGCGGACGGTCGGGGATCACCAGGAGCGCCATCTCCGCCGCGCAGCGCGCCTCGTCGAGGACGCAGAGGACGAACTCGCCGCGGCGGGTCGTGGTCCGCAACGTCTCGGAGCGGACGAAGAACGTGGCGAGCTGACTCACGAAGTCGCCGAGGGCCCGGAACGCGACGAGGCGCGGGCGAATCGAATCGAGGACCACGGAGAGCTCGCCGCGCACGGGCTCCTCGGCGCGGCCGCCGCGCAAGGTGGTCAGGATGGCGGCGCACATGCGCGCGCGCTCGCCGGCGTCCTCCGTCGCGTCGACGTAGCGATCGATCGCCTCGAACGAGGCGGCCACGAGGACGAGGTCCCGCTCGAGCGACGCGTCGACCGGGAGCCCGAACGGCGCCGCGAGGGCGCGAAAGTCCCGGGCCAGCACCTCGTACTCGGGTCGGACCTCCCCCGGGGTCGACATCGCTCAGAGCTTCACGGCGCACACCGCGCGCGCACCGCGCACCACGACCGCGCCCGCGCCCGCGTAGACGGTCGTCGCCCCGCCGAGGTCGCCGACGTCGATGTTCCAGCGCAGGGCTCCCCTCCGTCCCAGCAGGCGGCCCTCCCGGTCGATCCCGAAGCCGCCGACCTCCACGCGTCCGTCCTTGTTCTCGCGATGAACGAGCACCATGTCGCCGAGCGCCGCGTCGAGGACGTAGCGCCCGCGGGTCCCGAGCGTGATCGCGTCGAGCTTGCCGTCGGGCCGCGCGCACAGGAGCGGCGAGCACGGCGTACCGTCCGACCCGATGCTCTGGAACAGGAGCTCCCCGTTGGGCCTCCGCGCCAGGCGCGCCGACTCGCCGAGCTGCGACTTCAGCTCGACGCGCTCGGCGAGCGCACGCCATCGGACCCCGCCGGAGGCGCGATCGACGACGAAGGCCTCGACGCGCGCCCTGTCCGCGCGCTCGGGATCGTCGGCCGTCGCCACCGCGCACACGGCGCCATCCGCGCCGAGCGCGTGGATGCGCGAACGCGGCCCCACGACGGTGGCGCTCACCCAGGCCGCTTCTTCGTCCGCGGCCGGGCTCAACCGGGACAGCGCCGGCGGCACCTGCGCGGCGTGCGCCCAGCGACCGTCGATCGGCGTGAAGAGCTCGCGGTCCCCCGCGCACGCGTCGCGCGCGCTCGCCACGCCCTCGGTCACGTCGTCCACGTGGCGGTAGGGAGCCGGACCGTCACCGGCCGCGTCGGCGAACGCGTAGGCCAGCGCGTGGTGCTCGTCCGAGCCCGTCGTACCTTCGAGCTCGAGCCACAGTCCCCCGTCGGGAGAGGCCCACGCCTCGAGGACGTCGTCGTGCCCGGACGTCAGCGTGACCGTGCGCCGGTGCCTGGCCACGAGGTCCGCTGGCGACAGGGCGTACCAGAACACCGGCTCCCCGCGGCGCGTCGCGACGACGTGGAGCACCCCTCCCTCGACGACCATCGCCGCGACGGGCACCGGATCCGGCAGGACCCGGCGGGCCACCTCGATGCCGGTGTGCGCGTCGATGGCGTAGACGACGGCGTGCTCCCAGCCGGGCGCGCTCGCGTCGCGGGGCATCATCGTGGCGACGAGCACGTTGGCGCCCACCACGCGTACTTGGTCGACCGGTCCCCCGTGGTCGGGGCGCCATGACCAGGCGACCGCGGGACGGGCCTTCTCGATCTCCGCGGGGATCGCGCGCGCGCCGCCGGCGTCGCCGCGCCGGTGCGTCCATTCGCCGAGGATGACGGAGGCCATCGGCGGCGAGCCTAGTCCGAGGTCACTCCACGGTCACGGTCTTGGCGAGGTTGCGCGGCTGATCGACGTCCGTCCCCTTCAGATCGGCGATGTAGTAGGCGAGAAGCTGCAGGGGAATCACCTCGAGGAGGGGGAGGATCTCGGCCGCCGCCGCAGGGATCTCGAAGATGTCCGGCTCCGGGGTCGCCGGCGGGCTCGGCCTTCGCGGGCCGCCCTGAACGGCCTCGGCCGCGAGCAGGCCACGCACGTCCCTGTCCCCGTCGGTGCAAACGGCGATGATCTGCCCGGCGCGCGCGAGCACCTCCTGCATGTTGGAGAAGGTCTTCTCGTAGTGAGCGTCCTTCGGGCAGACGACGACGACGGGCATGTCCTCGTCGATGAGCGCGATGGGCCCGTGCTTCATCTCGCCCGCCGCGTAACCCTCGGCGTGGATGTACGAGATCTCCTTCAGCTTGAGCGCCCCCTCGAGGGCCACCGGGAAGCCCGTGCCCCGCCCGAGGAACAGCATGTGCGCCGAGCGCATGTACTTCTTCGCGAGGACCTTGAGCTCGTCGGCCTTCGCGAGGACGTCGCGCATCTGGTGCGGTGCCTTCGCGAGCGCGTCGAGGATGCGTCGCGCGTCGTCCTGCGGGAGCGTCGCCCGGCGGCGACCGAGGTACACCGCGAGGAGCAGCATCGCCACGAGCTGCGTCGTGAAGCACTTGGTCGACGCGACCCCGATCTCCGGGCCGGCGTGGGTGTAGAGCGCGGCGTCGCTGATGCGCGGGATGGCGCTGTCCATCACGTTGGCGACGGCCAGGATGTGCGCACCCTTCGCCCGGGCCGTCTTCACCGCCGCCAGCGTGTCGAGCGTCTCGCCGCTCTGGCTGACCGCGACGACCAGGTCGTCGGGCCCGAACACAGGCTCGCGGTACCGCACCTCGCTGCCGATCTCGACCACCGCCGGGATCCGCGCGAGCTGCTCCACCCAGTAGCGCCCGGCCATGGCGGCGTGCGCGCTCGTCCCGCACGCGACGAAGTAGACGCGCCGGATCGAC
>JBEKGQ010000306.1:0-8103 GCA_050012715.1 Polyangiaceae bacterium | reverse complement strand
ATGTCCGCGAACTTCACGAGGTCGCAGTCCTGGAGGAACGCGGCCACCTCCGGGAACGGAAGCCCGAAGTGCGGCGCGCGCCGCAGCGCCTTCAGCGTCTCGGCGGTCGTCGACTCGAGGCCGTCGAAGCCGAAGCGCGCGCCGAGGTACTGCCTCACCGCATCGTTCACGCGGTCGTAGAAGTCCGCCAGCCGGTGCGTCTCCAGCAGCCCCGCGTGCCGCGCCTCGTCGAGCCGTTCGAGCGCCACCTCCCACGGCGGCCGCGGCGGGGGCGGCGGCGGCACCGGCTTGGGCCGCCGGAGCCAGCGCAGCGCGAGCAAGCCGAGGATGGCGCCCACGAGCACCCCCACGGAGCCCCACTCGAGGCCCTTCTTCAGCGCGGTCCACTCCTCGCGCTGGTCGCGCGGCGGAGGGTTCAACCTGGGCTTCGCGTCCGGCGTCGAGGCGGTCGGATCCTCGACGACGATGGTGTGCGGCTTCGTGCAGAGCGTGATGACGTCGTTGTTCGCGCGCGCGACCGAGACCGCGAGCGGCGGCAGGACGAGCGTGTGCCTCCCCGGCTCACTCGGGAGCGCCAGCAGCGGCAGGTCGAGCGTCGTCTGGCGTCGCCCCGCCTTCGCGTCGGTGTCGATGCTCGTGAGGCTCGCCCCCGCTCCGCCCTCCTGGTCCGGGAAGGCGAAACCCGCCGTCTTCAGCTCCTTCGCGACGTCGCTCTCGGCCTGGAGATCGAGCCCGCGCGGCAGCACCGTCTCCCCCTTGCCGTGCGACACGACCACGTGGAGCGTCGCCGCGTACCCGCTCTGCCCGCGCTCCGGGAACGCTTCGACCATCTGCGGGCGACCCGCGGCCGCCGCCGTCTCGACGCACTCGGCGTGGGCGGCGCCGACCCATAGCGACGAGAGGCATGGCAGCGCGAGCGCCAGCGACCGGCGAAGCGTCGGCCCGTGCGCCGTCATCGGCGGATCCTCTTGGCGCGACGCGCGAACAGATCCCGCAGCGGGCGCACGAACGAGCCGCCGGTCTCGATCTCGACCGCGTCGAGCCCCAGCTTGTGGAACGCCGCGCGGCGGCTGTCGGCGATCTTCTTCATCGCGGTCGCGTACCAGGCGCGGACCGCCGGATCGCCCGTGTCGACGACCACGCTCTCGCCGCTCTCCAGATCCTCGAACGTCGCGATGCCCACGTCCGGCAGGGCCGAGTCGCGAGGGTCGACGAGGACGACCGGGACGACGTCGTGCTTCGCCGAGGCCAGCGCCAGGGTCCGCTCGTAACCCGCGTCGAAGAAGTCGCTCACGACGAACGCGATGCTCCGCCGGCGGGACGTGCGCACGAGCGACTCGAGGGCGCCGCGCAGGTTCGTACCCGCGCCCAGGCGCATCCGCCCGCGGTCGTCGTAGGGGTGCGCCGCGGCCTCGCTCCACTTCGGCTCGAAGCCGAGGATCTCGCGGACGACCCGCATCACGTGCTTCTCGCCCTTCTTCGGCGGGACCATGCGGTCGACCTTGTCGGTGGCGATGATGAGGCCGACGCGGTCGTTGTTCCGGATCGCGCTGAACGCGAGGAGCGCCGCGACCTCGCTCGCCACCCGCGTCTTCGGGGCCCGGCGCGTCCCGAAGCGCTCGCTCGCCGACAGGTCGACGACGAGCATGACCGTCATCTCGCGCTCCTCGACGAAGACCTTGACGAAGGTCTCGTTCATGCGCGCCGAGACGTTCCAGTCGATGGTCCGCACGTCGTCCCCCGGCTGGTAGGGGCGCACCTCGCGGAACGCGAGCCCCTGGCCCTTGAAGCTGGACGTGTACGTCCCCGAGAGCTGCTCGTTGGCGAGCCGCGCGGTGTGAATCTCGATGGTGCGGAGGGCCGCGAGAAGCTCCTTCGGGATCACGTTCTTACGGGGGCTGGCGGGGGGTGGGGGCCTGGGGGGCGGCTCCTTCTAACACGGGCACCGGACAATCCGGACCCGCACTCTATTCCAGCGCCACGAGTCCGGCCGAGGCCGTCGCGGTGCGCTTGCAGGGGAGCGCCCGACCGCCGTATAGAACGCGCCATGCGACGGCTCCACCTCGCCGTGGCGGGCGGTCTGGCGGGGGTCGCCGCCATCGGGGGCCTCCTGGCCTGGTGGCTGATGCGCACCCCGCCGCTCGGGCTCGAGCGGGCCCGCGTGGTGCTCGCCTCGGGCGACGCGACGGTCGACGGCGCGCGCGCCGTGCCGATGCAGCCGCTCGGGGTCGGCTCGACGATCCGCACGGGGCACGGGGACGCGTGCTTCAGCGTGCACGCGTCGCGCGTCTGCGTCGGGGCGAACGCCGAGGTCGTGCTCGCGGACCTGGGGGAAGCGTCCGCGACGCTCCAGGCGAACCGCGGGGCCGTCGTCGTGGCGTCGGTGCGAGACGACATCCACGTCACCCTCCCGACCGGGACGGTCATCGCGCGCGCGGCGACGGTGGCGATCGAGGACGTCGGCGGCCCCAACGCGACGGTGCGCGCCCTCGACGGCAGCGCCACGGTGAAGGCCGCGGGGCAGGCCGACGCGACGGTGAACGCGCCGGACGCGGTCGCCGCGAGGGACGGAAAGAAGCGCCCTCGCGCGGAGCGGCTCGAGACCGAGGAGCGGAGCGTCGTGACCTTCGCCGCCTCGTGGCAGGGCACCGCCGGCGGGGTGATCAACGTCAACGGCGCCCGCGGCCGCGTCGAGATCGACGGCGCCGACCTGGGCCTCGCCCCCGCCGCCGTGCTGCTCGCCGAGGGGAGCCACACGGTGATCGTCCGCGACGGGGACAAGGAGACGATGCACGAGACGATCAAGCTAGCGGCGGGCCAGAAGGTCGTGCGCGGGGGGTAGAACGTGCGACCCAACCCGCCTTCCCTGCCAGGCGAGCCGCCTTCCCTGCGACCCAACCCGCCTTCCCTGCCAGGCAAGCCGCCTTCCGTGCGAGCCAAGCCGCCTTCCCTGCCAGGGAAGCCGCTTTACGTCCGAGCCAACCCGCCTTTCCTGCCAGGGAATCCGCCTTCCCCGCGACCCAACCCGCCTTGCGTGCGAGGGAAGCCGCCTTGCGTGCGAGGGAAGCCGCTCTGCGTGCGAGGGAACGCCCTCCTCAGCCTTCGATCGGGGCGAACAGCTCCTCGATCTCCGCCTCGCCGAGGGACGCGGCGGCCGGGGCGTCGCCGAGGAGCGTCGTCGAGAGCCAGCGCTTCTTCTCCTGCAGCGCCATGACGCGCTCCTCGACGCTCCCCGCGACGTAGAGGTTGTGCACGAACACGGGCCGCGTCTGCCCGATGCGGTACGCGCGGTCGGTCGCCTGCGCCTGCGCGGCGGGGTTCCACCACGGGTCGTAGTGCACCACCGTGTCGGCGCTCGTGAGGTTCAGCCCCGTGCCGCCGGCCTTCAGGCTGATGAGGAAGACGTCGGCCTGCCCGGCCTCGAAGGCGTCGACGACGCGCTGCCGGTCGCGCGTCTGGCCGGTGAGCACGAGGTGGCCGACGTCCCGCGCCCGGAGCGCGTCCGCGACGAGCGCGAGCATGCTCGTGAACTGCGAGAAGAGAAGGACGCGGTGCCCGGCCGCGAGCTGATCGCGCAGCATCTCGAGCAGCGCCTCGAGCTTCGCCGAGTCGTGCACCTCGCGCGCCGCGCTCATCGCCACGAGGCGCGGATCGCAGCACACCTGGCGGAGCTTGGTGAGCGCGTCGAGGATGGCCACCGCCGACGCGGCGACGCCCTTGGCGCGGATGGCGCGCCGGACGTCGGCGTGCGCGGCGACGCGGATGGCCTCGTAGAGCTCGCGCTGGGCGGGCCCGAGCTCCACCGGCACCGAGAGCTCCGTCTTCGGCGGCAGCTCGCGCGCGACGTCGCGCTTGAGGCGCCGGATCACGTAGGGGGCGACGAGCTGGCGCAGGGCCTCGAGGCGGTCGGCGTCGTGGCGCTGCTCGACGGGCTGCCGCCAGAAGCGCCGGAACGAGAGCTGGTCACCGAGGAGGCCCGGCGAGAGCCAGTCGAAGAGGGACCAGAGCTCGCCGAGGTGGTTCTCGACCGGGGTCCCGGTCAGGCAGAGGCGGTGCGCGGCGGGGACGCGCTCGAGGGCGCGCCGGGCCTGGCTGCGCGCGTTCTTGATGTTCTGGGCCTCGTCGAGCACGCACAGGTGGAAGGGCTGTTCGGCGAAGCGATCCTCGTCGCGGACGACGATGGGGTACGTCGTGATGACCACGTGCGCCGCGGGGACCTGGCGCCACCGCGCGTGCCGCTCGGGGCCGTGGAGGACGACGACGCGGAGCGAGGGCGCGAAGCGGTGGAGCTCGCGCGCCCAGTTGCCGACGAGCGTCGTCGGCGCCACGACGAGGACGGGCGCGTCGAGGCGTCCCTCGGTCTGCTCGAGGAGGACGTGGGCGATGGTCTGCAGGGTCTTGCCGAGCCCCATCTCGTCGGCCAGGACGCCGCCGAGGCTCGCCTCCCGCAGGCGCTGGAGGAACGCGACCCCCTCGACCTGGTACGGACGCAGCGTCGCCTGAAGGCCCGCGGGAATCACCGCCGGACGCAGCGGGGCGAGGCGCGCGCGGGCGCGCTCGGTGACGCCGGTGCGGTCGGTCCACGCGAGGGGTGCACCCGTGCCGCGGAACAGGCCGTCGAGCTCGAGGAGGGCCGAGGCGCGCACCTCCGGGAAGGCGCGACCGCGGCTCTCGCCCTGGTAGAGCTCCGCCACCACGCGGAGAAGGGACCGCAGGCGGTCGGTGGGCACGGTGACGTGGTGGGTCTCGCTCACACGCAGCGCCCAGGTCGCACGGCACGAGGCGGCGAGCTGATCGAGCCCGCCGTCGGCGTCGAGCCGTTCGAGGAGATCGAGCAGCACGGAGAGGAGGTCCACGCGGGTGCCGTCGATCTCGACGCCGAGCTCGAGGCCGAACCAGTCGGCGGGGGCGTCGGCCGGCTCGAGGCGCGCGTACCAGGAGGCCTCCTGCTCGACGACGCGGAACGGGTAGGCGGCGTCGACCTCGACGCGCCACCCGAGCGAGCGCCACGAGGCGAGGGCCCGCGCCGTGAACGCGCAGAACGCGTGCGGGTCGCCGTCGGGGCGGAGCGCATAGTCGGCGTCGCAGCCCTCGGGCGCGGCGATCGCGTCGAAGCAGGCCAGCTCCACCGCACCGAGCCGCTCGATCACGCGGCGTGCGTCGTGCTCCGCGGCGCGGTTGCGCTCCACCGCCTCGAGCCCGCCCGCATCCGAGCGAAAGACGCGCGCGCGCTCGTCCGAGGCGCCCACCCGGGTGCCCCCGTAGTCGAAGGCGAGCGCCACGAGGGGGACGAGCGCCTCGTCGGTCTCGCACGAGAGGCCGTCGGTGCGGGTGACGAAGACGTGGTCCGCGAAGAGGCGGACGCACGGGACGGGACGGTCACCCGCGTCGGCGCGCGCGATCGGGTCGGGAAGAGACACGAGCGATCACTAGTTTCACAATCCGCCGCGCGTGTCCAAAGCGCTGCGCGCGGCGGGCGTCGCCCGGCGGCTATTTTTCGCCGGGCTTCTTCGCGGGGGGGAGGTTGGCGCCGCGCGGGTTGCCCTGGCGCTCGACGGGCTCCTTCTTCGTCGCGGCGGGCGGCGTGCCCCCGTGCTCGGTCCCCCCGGGCTCGTTGCCCTTCGGCAGCTCGACGTGCGTGGGCTCGTTCCCGAGCTTCTGCGGCTCCATCGTCGTCTTCGGCGGCTCGTTGCCGCGAGGCGGCTCGTTCCCCTTCGGAGGCTCGTTCCCCTTCGGGGGCTCGTTCCCCCTCGGAGGCTCGTTGCCCTTGGGAGGCTCGTTTCCGCTCTGCGGCTCGTTGCCGCGAGGCGGCTCGTTGCCGCGGGGCGGAGCAGCGTTGGCGTGGGTCGGGGCCGCGTTCGCGCGGAATACCCATCCGCCGTTCGCGGTTCGCGTCCCGCCGTTGGCCACCGCGCGCGACGAGGCCACGACGAACTTCGCGTGCGCGACGACGAGCGACTCGGGAACCGGCACCATCGTCACGTGCGCGCCGGCGCGCACGTTGGGGTCCGGCCGGTAGACCACCCCGCGGTGCTCCGGCGCGAAGTCCCACCGGCCGGGCTGGAAGTAGTAACGGCCCCCGATGCCGACGTACCGCGCGTCGACCCAGCCGAGGCCCTCGCGCGGCGGGCGGTCCCAGCGACCATCGATCCAGCCGTAGGCGCCCTCGCGCCACGCCCAGTAGCCGGGCGTCCACGCGTAGCCGACGCCGGGGGCCGGGCCGTAGACCTCGACCCGCGGAGGAGGCGGCACGAGCGACACCGGGGCGAACGCCGCCGCGCCTCGTGCCCCCCAGAAGCCGGGCACCCAGAGGTAGCGCTCCGGCGTGGCGGCGACCCACTGCCCGGGCGTCCACACCTGGTCGGGCGGCGGCGGGTTGCGCCACGCGCCGGTGACCCAGACGTAGCGGTGGAACGGCGTGCTCCACCACCAGTAGCCGGGAGCCCACACGTCACCCGCCTCGGGGACGGCGGGCTGCTCCTCGACCACCGGGGCCGGAGGCGCCGTATCCGCGGCGTAGTCGGCCGGCACCGGCGTCGTCCCGACGACGGCCTCGTTGAGCGGGATGTCCGGATCGCCGGAGACGACCGGCGGCGGCGGCGCGACCGACACCTCGGCGCTCGCGTTGGGATCCGGGGCGGCCGCGGAGGCGCTGGCCGCAGCGGCCGCGTCGTCAGCCTTCTTGTCACAACCCGCCACGAAGGCGACGAGCATCGCCGGCGCCATCGCCGCGAGGAGCGCGCCGCGCCACTTTCCGAGGGAATCGATGGTCATGGGATTGGCCTTAGCAATAGGCGGACCGCCCGCCCGAGTCCAGGCTACCAGCCGCCTTGCCCATTGGACGAGCGGCACCGCGGGATCGTTACAGCATCGTGATGCGGGGATACAGCACCACACCCGCCGTGCTCGTCCGTTCGGCCTTCCGTTCGGCCTACGGGACTTCGACCACCTCGAACACGCGCTTGACGATCTGTTCGGCCGTGACCTCCTCGGCGTCGGCCTCGTAGGTCAGCACGAGGCGGTGCCGCAGCACGTCCGGCCCGACGGCTTTTACGTCCTCCGGGGTGACGTAGCCGCGATGGCGCAGGAAGGCGTGCGCGCGCGCGGCCAGGTTGAGCGCGATGCTGGCGCGCGGGCTCGCGCCGAACTCGACCAGCGGCGCGAGGTCCTTCAGGCCGTGCTTGGCCGGCTCACGCGTCGCGAAGACGACGTCGACGATGTACTCCTTCACCTTCTCGTCGACGTAGACCTGCTTGACGACGTTGCGCGCGTCGACGAGCTCCGCGGGGGTGACGACCGGCTCGACCTTGAGCGTCTCCGGCTGCGTCATCCGGTCCATGATCTTCCGCTCTTCGTCGCGCGTCGGGTAGCCGACCTTGACCATCAGCATGAAGCGGTCGATCTGCGCCTCGGGCAGCGGGTACGTCCCCTCCTGCTCGATCGGGTTCTGGGTGGCCATGACCACGAACGGGTCGGGGAGCGGGTACGTCTTGTCGCCGATGGTGACCTGCCGCTCCTGCATCGCCTCGAGGAGCGCGCTCTGCACCTTCGCCGGCGCGCGGTTGATCTCGTCGGCCAGGACCAGGTTCGCGAAGATGGGGCCGAGCTTCGACGTGAACTCGCCCTTGGGCATGTTGTAGACGACGGTCCCGACGAGGTCCGCCGGCAAGAGGTCCGGCGTGAACTGGATGCGCGCGAACTTGGCGTGGATGGCGTCGCACAGCGTGCGGACGGTGAGCGTCTTGGCGAGGCCGGGGACGCCCTCGAGCAGCACGTGGCCGCCGGTGAGCAGTCCCACGAGGATGCGCTCGACCATGTACTGCTGGCCGACGATGACCTTGCCGACCTCGTTCATGAGGCGGTCGGCGAAGGCGCTCTCCTTGGCAACGAGCTCGTTCAGGGCACGGACGTCGTACATGCGGCTCTCTCGGTCGGGCGGGGGTGGGCCACGCAGTTGGGCGCGCGTTCTATCACGCGGCTCGGCGACGCGGCAGCCGGCGCGATTATTCCCGCCGAGCCGGCTCCGCCGTCACTCCGAGATGGCGAGCGTCCACTGGTCGCAGGTGGGGGCGGCGGTGGCGTTGGCGCGGTAGACACGGATGT
>JBEKGQ010000305.1:0-8135 GCA_050012715.1 Polyangiaceae bacterium | reverse complement strand
GTTCCCCGGGACGACCATCGGCTACCGCGCGCACTTCCCGGAGATCGAGGTGAAGGTCCTCGTGCGGGCGCCTTCGCACGCGATCGCGCGGGACGTCTGCGAGCGGGCGACGGCCGAGGTGCGGGCGCGCCTCGGTGGCCACGTCTACGGCGAGGGCGACGACTCGTTCGCCGGCGTCGTCGGGCGAGCCCTGCGCGCGCGGGGGTGGACGCTCGCGATCGCCGAGTCGTGCACCGGGGGCCTCGTCGGGCACCTCCTCACGCGCGAGCCGGGCGCGAGCGACTTTCTCCTGCTCGACGCGGTGACCTACGCCAACAGCGCGAAGTCGCGCATCCTCGGCGTCGACGAGGAGACGATCCGCTGGCACGGCGCGGTGAGCTCCGAGGTGGCCGCGGCGATGGCCTCCGGCGCGCGGCGCGTCGCCGGCGCCGACGTGGCGCTGTCGCTGACCGGCGTCGCGGGCCCGAGCGGCGGGAGCGACGCGAAGCCGGTCGGCACGGTGTACATCGCGCTGGCCCGCCCCGACGGCACGGTCGACGTGAAGCACCGGGTCTTCGTGGGGGATCGCGAGCGGATCCAGACGCTCGCGGCCTACGCCGGGCTCGAGCTCATTCGCGAGCTGTGCGCGTCGCGCGTGGCCGAGCGCGCGAGCGAGGCCTCCGGCGCGAGCGAGCACGGGTAGACTCCACCGATGGCAGCGAAGAAGACGGCGACCCTGCGCGCGTTCGTGGCGCTCGACCTCGATCCCATGAGCCTGCGGCGCGTCGTGCGCGTGGCCGACCGCCTCCGCATGGGCAGCGGCGCCCCGAGCGCGACGTGGGTGCCGGGGCCGAAGATGCACGTGACGCTGCGGTTCATGGCCGCGCTCCCGGAGGCGTCGGTCGCCGGGCTCGCCAAGTCGCTCGGCGCGCTGTGCCAGGGCAAGCCCTCGCCGAAGCCGTGCGCGCTCCGCCTCGCCGCGTTCCCGACGATCGAGGACGCGGAGATCGTCGTCGTGGAGCTCGACGACGTGAGCGGCGGCGTCATCAAGCTGGCCGAGAAGGTCGACAAGCTGGTGACGAAGCTCGGCGTCGCCGGCGACGCGCGGCCCTTCCGCCCGCACGTGACGCTGGCGCGGCTGAAGCGCGCCTACGACTCGCGCCGGTGGCTGCGGGCGGAGCTCGTCGACGGCGCGGGCGAGTGCCGCGCCGAGCGGGTGACGCTCTACCGCAGCGACGTCGCCGAGGAGGGAGCCGCCTACACGCCGCTCGCCCGCTTCGCGTTCGCGGCGAAGACGCCGGACTGACGGATCTTGCGCCGGCCCGCGAGGGCTATACCATCGGGGATAGTGGGGGCCCGGTCGGCAGCGATGGGGGCGGTGCTCGCGGCGACGTGCGCCGGCGTATCGACGCCCGCGCGCGCGCAGACGGTGGTCCCTCCGCCGGCGCAGACGGCCATACCCGCGCCGCCGCCGGCGCCGACCGAAGGGGTCCTCGTGCACATCGCGACGCCGAACGAGGTCGACCTCGAGGTGCGCCGCGGCTCGGACTGGGTGCCCATCTGCACCTCGCCGTGCGACCGCTACGTCCGCCCCGGCGACAGCTACCGGGTCGCGAGCGACGCCGTCCCCGCGTCCAACGTGTTCGCGATCACGCCGCAGCCGCAGGTCACCCTGCGGGTCGACCCGTCGACCAAGCAGTCGCGCGTCGGCGGCATCGTGTTCGTCATCCTCGGCGCGGCGGGGTTCGTCCCCGGCGGCCTCGTCACCGTCGGCGTCGCGAGCTTCTTCCTCGGCGGCGCGATCCTCGTGTGCCCCATCGCCGCCGCGTTCGGCGTCGACTACGGCAACTGCGTCGTCGGCGCCGCCGGCCTCGTCACGCCGTACTACGCCTCTCCCTACGTGTGGGGCCCCGCCATCGGCGGCGTCGTGCTGCTCACCGCCGGCGTCGTGTGGCTCGCCTCGACCGCCGGGGGCCACCCGACCAACGTGACGACGGGCCTCCTCCCACCGCCCCCCGTGCCGGTCTTCCGCCCGCTCGCCCAGTGGCACACGCTGGAGATGAGCCAGGGCGCCCTGCCGCCGCCCGCGACGGTGCCCGTGCTGAGCGCGAGCTTCTAAATGACCGAGCGCGATCCTCGATACAAGAGCAGAAGAAGCTTCAAAGGAGGGGAGGAGGAAAGGAGAGAGAGATGGTCGCGGATTCTCGACCCAAGACCCTCCTTCCTTCTCCTCGCCTCCTACTCTCCTTTGCTCTCGTCTCGGTCGAGGATCGCGCTCGTCGATTAGCGCGAGAGGGATTGGCCGCAGAGGCGCAGAGACGCAGAGCAGAGAAGGATTGGCCGCAGAGGCGCGGAGACGCAGAGCAGAGAAGGATTGGCCGCAGAGGTAGAGATACAGAGAGCCGAGCGTTCTCTTGAGCTCCACTTTCCTCTCTGCGCCTCCGCGCCTCTGCGGCCAATCCTCTCTCTTCGTGGTCGAGCGGCGGACCTCCGCGTCTCCGCGCCTCTGCGGCCAATCCTCTTTTCAGCGGAGGCTCAGAGGACGAGGACCCAGACGTCGTAGAGGGCGTGGGTCCACACCGCGGCGGCGAAGCCGCGCATGGCGAAGACGAGGGTGAGCATGAGGCCGAGGACGAAGCGCGCGACGAAGGACTTCAGGTCGAAGGGGTCGCCCAGCGAGCCGAGGTAGTGCATCCCGCTGAACGCGGCGGCGCAGACGAGGGCCCAGACGACCATCACCGCGATCGACGTGAAGGAGAGGCGCGGCGCGCGGCCGACGAGCTCGACCTTCTGCTTCGTGAAGACCCACACGAGCACCTTCGCGCCGAGGCCGAAGAGGATCGCGCGGAACGCGAGCTCCTCGTAGAACCCGGCGCCGAGCGACATCACGAGCCCGGTGAAGGGGCCGGTGTCAGCCACCGCGCCCGCGGGCGGCCCCGCAAAGAGCTTCCCGACGATCCACGACGTCGCCGCGCCCATCGCGATGGCGTACGCCGCGCCCTCGATGACGATCTGGACGAGCTTCCGCCCGTGGAGCGACTGGCCACGCCCGAGCACCGCGAAGACGCCCATCAGGACGAGCGCGATGGCGGTCGTGAGCCCGAGGTAGAGGAGGCGGTCGCCGTGGGACACCTCGAGCAGGCGCACCGTCACGAGATCGGTGGCGTTTCGCACGTTCAGGAAGACGACGCCGAGCTGGTAGACGAGGAAGACGGGGAGCGTCAGCGCGAGCTCCCCCCAGGCGCCGGGCTTGGCGGCGAACCCCTGCTGCTCGACAGCGGCGCGCATGGCGGTGGTGCCCACAATGGGGGAGCGGAGGACGAGCGTCCAGTATTCCGCCCTGGTCGCCGGCCGCCCGGCTCAGCTCCCCGAGGGCCCGTCCACGGGCTTCGGGCGTCCGATCGTGACCTTCATGCGTCCGATCGTGACCATCGGACGCCCTTGGGTCACGATCGAACGCCCTTGGGTGACCTTCATGCCTTCGATCGTCACGATCGAACGCCCTTGGGTCACCTTCATGCCTTCGATCGTGACGATCGGACGCCCTTGGGTCACCCAAGGACGCATGATCGTGACGATCGGACGCCCTTGGGTCACCCAAGGACGCCCGTCGCGCCTCTACTGGGCCCCGGGGCGCAGCTGGTACACGATGGCGACGACGATGATGACCCAGATGACGAGGTTCAGCACGAACGGAACGTCGCTCAGCATCTCTTGCGTCGGCGACTCGGCCTTGTGGCCGCGGCCGGCGCGCCCGCTGACGAGCTGGAGGAACCGCGCGATGCCGAAGACGACGCTCGGCGCGGTCAGCCACAGGTAGTTCGAGTTGAACGCGACGCGCGTCTCCGGGTCGAGCGTGTACGCGACGTACACCGCCGCGGTCGCGGTGCCGGTGAGGGCCATCGCCCAGTTGAGCGAGGCCGGGGTGTACGCCTCGAGCGCGGCGCGCTGCTTGCCCGCGTTGGCGAGGCCGAGCTCCTGCCGGCGCTTGCCGAAGCCGAGGAACACCGAGATGAGCGCGGTGCACGCGATCATGTAGTTCGACACGTGCACGTCGGTCGCGATGCCCCCGGCGAGCACGCGCAGGACGAAGCCGAACGAGATGAGGCCCACGTCGAGGAACGCGACCTTCTTCAGCTTGAACGTGTAGGCCAGGTTCTCGGCGAAGTAGACGCCCGCCACCAGCGCCAGCGCCGGCGCGATGAGGTAGGCCATCACCATCGAGACGACGACCAGCGTGATCGCGACCGCCCAGGCGATCCCCGGCGGCACCGCCCCGCTGGCGATGGGCCGGAAGCGCTTCACCGGGTGCAGCCGGTCGGCGGCGACGTCGGCCACGTCGTTGATCGTGTAGATCGACCCCGCGAGCAGGCAGAAGACGGCGGTCGCGGCGAGGGCGCGCCCGGTGAGCGCGAGGTTCAACGCCGGCCCCTGCGCCGTGCGCAGGAACACGTCCTTGTGGAAGAACATCGGCGCGAGGACGAAGAGGTTCTTCACCCACTGGTGCGGGCGGAGCGTCTTCACGATGCCGCGCATGAGGCCCCCGTGGCCCTTGCTGGCCGCCAGCTCGAGCGACGAACGGGAGTCGGCGGGCGCCGGCACCGCGGACGGGGAGGTCGTCCCTGGTGTCATCTCATGCCCCGGCGTCATCCTTGGTACCGCGACCGGACAAATAGCGCGAACAGGCCCCTCTGCCACCAAAAGCGTCTCCTTGCCGTGTGTCTCGAGAAGCGTGCCGCCGCGCTTGACCCTAGACGCCCGTCGCACGACAACATCGCCCGTGATTCTGCCTTTCCGCCCCTCCCGCGCCCTCGGCGCGCTCGTCACATTCGTGGCTGTGGCCGGCCCCGTCGGCAGTGCCAACGCCGACCTCGTCGAGCGGCTTCCCCACCTCGCGAAGCTGCACGCCGAAGTGTCGGCGGCGCGCGGGCCGATGGCCTACGTGGCCCTCCGCAAGGTGTGGGGCGAGTGGGACCGGGGCGACCCGACCGAGGTGGAGGAGGTGCTCCACGAGGTGGCGAACGACGGCGCCGAGCCCGCGCCCATCCGCGCCTACGCGGGCCTCCTCGAGGCCTACGCGCGGCGTCGCCGCGGGGACCTCGACGGCGCGAAGAACCGCGTGGCGAGCCTCGGCTACATCGGCAAGTGGATGGCGGTCGGGCCGTTCGAGAACGACGGCAAGGTCGGCCTCACGACGGCGTACGAGCCGGAGAAGGACCTCGAGCTCCCCCTCGACGTCGTGCGCGACTACGACGGCAAGGACCACAAGCCGGTGCGCTGGCGGATGCTGCCGGTGGTCTCGCCCTACGGGTGGACCGACTTCGGCGTGTTCGTGCGGCCCGCGGAGCAGACGTGCAACTACGTGGCGACGTTCGTGCGCGACCCGAAGCTGAAGGACGGCGCGAGCCGCGTCGTCTCGGTGTGGGCGGGCGCGACCGGGGCGCTGCGCGTCTTCTGGAACGGGGCGGAGATCCTGCACGACGAGAAGTACCGCGACCTCGACTCGGACCGCTTCGCGGCGACGGCGAGCCTGCGCGCCGGCTGGAACCGCGTGACGGCGAAGGTGTGCGGCGACGAGCGGGCGCCGATGCTCTCGCTGCGCGTGGCGGCCGCGAACGGCGCGCCGGACGGGTCGCTCGAGGTCGACGCGGACCCGAAGCACTCGACGCGGCAGGGCGGCGCGGTGCTCGCGATGGGCAAGGGCGTCGTCGAGCGTACCCATGGCATCGAGGGGCCGGCGCAGGCGTTCGAGAAGCTCGCGAAGGGCGACGACGCGGCGACGCTCGAGGCGTTCGCGCGCTACCTCGTGGCGACCGGGTCCGACGATCCGACCGAGCACCGGGCGCGCGAGCTGGCGCGGAAGGCGGCGGACAAGGCGCCGACGATCGAGCGACTCTTGCTCGCGGGCGAGCTGGCCGAGAGCCGCAACCAGCGGGCGGAGTGGATCGCGAAGGCGGAGGCGCTCGGCGCCACGGGCCGCGCGACGCCGGAGCAGGCGATCGAGCTGCTCCTCGCGCGCGCCGCCTACGCGCGGACGGGCGTGAACTGGCGCGACGCGGTGCCGTACTACGAGCACGTGCTGGCGCTCGATCCGGAGAACGTGCCGGGGACGCTCGCGAAGGTGGAGCTCTACGAGGAGGCGGGCCTCCACGACACGGGCCTCGCGCTGCTGCAGCGGGCCCTCGAGCACCACCCGCGCAGCGTGGCGTTCCTGCGGGCGACGGTGGCGGCGCTGAGGGACCAGGGGCGCGAGACGGAGGCCGACGAGCTGGCGGAGCGGTACGCCGCGGTGCGCTTCGACGACCCCGCGTTCGCCCGGGCGCGCATCGAGCTCGCGGTGGCGCGACGGCAGGAGGCGACCGCGGCGCGGTGGGTCGACCGGCTGGTGGCGACGAACCCGGACAGCGCGGGCGCGCTGCAGACGGCGGCGCAGACGTGGATGCGCCTCGGCGAGAGGGCGCGCGCCATCGCGGCGTATCGCACCGCGCTGGAGCTCGCGCCGGAGGACACCGACGTGATGCGTGAGCTGGCGACGATCTACGCCCTCGGGGGCGAGCGCGACGAGCAGCTGCGGCTCCTGAAGCGGGTGCTCGAGCTGTCGCCGCAGGCGAAGGACGTGCGCGAGCAGGTGGCGCACATCGAGCCGGCGAAGCCGAAGCCGGACGAGCAGTACGCGCGGCCCGCGAGCGAGTTCCTCGCGAAGCGCGGGGCCCCGGCGGCGGGGCAGGCGCGGCGCTCGCTCGTGGACCTGCAGGTGACGTCGGTGTTCGCCAACGGCCTCGCGAGCCGCTTCCACCAGGTGGTGTACCAGCCGCTGACCGACGCGGCGGCCGCGGCCTCGCGCGAGTACGGCTTCGTCTACGAGACGGACAGCGAGACGGTGCAGATCCGCGCCGCGCGCGTCTACCGGAAGGACGGCGCGATCGACGAGGCGATCGAGAGCGGCGCGGGCGCGATGGCGGACGACCCGTCGGTGGCGATGTACACGAGCGCGCGCAGCTACTACGTGCACTTCCCGCGGCTCGAGCCGGGCGACGTGGTCGAGCTGCAGTACCGCGTGGAGGACGTGGCGCAGCGGAACGCGTTCGCGGACTACTTCGGCGAGGTCGTGTACCTGCAGAGCAGCGAGCCGGTGGCGCGGAGCGAGTACGTGCTGCTCACGCCGAAGTCGCGCACGTTCCACTTCAACGAGCCGCACGTCCCGGGCCTGAAGCAGACGGTCGAGGAGCGGGGGGACGAGCGGATCTTCCACTTCGTCGCGACCGACGTGCCGGCGGTGGAGCAGGAGGCGCTCCAGCCGCCGTGGACGGAGGTGCTCGGGCACGTGCACGTGTCGACCTACAAGTCGTGGGCCGAGATGGGGCAGTGGTACTGGGGCCTCATCAAGGACCAGCTCGTCCCCGACGACGAGGTGCGTCGCCGCGCGGAGGCGCTGACGAAGGGCCTGAAGGACGACCGCGCGAAGGTGCGCGCGATCTACGACTACGTGGTGCAGAAGACGCGCTACGTGGCGCTCGAGTTCGGGATCCACGGCTTCAAGCCGTACCGGTGCGCGCAGATCTTCGCGCGCGGCTTCGGCGACTGCAAAGACAAGGCGACGCTCATCGTGACCATGCTCAACGCGCTCGGGATCAAGGCGACGCCGGTCGTCGTCCGCACCGGCAACAAGGGCGACCTCGAGGCGCACGCCGACCTCGCGCACCAGGAGCCGGCGAGCCTGGCCCCGTTCGACCACATGATCGCGTACGTGCCGTCGATGGACCTCTACCTGGACGGCACCGCCGAATACACCGGCTCGACCGAGCTGCCGGGGATGGACCGGGGGGCGCTGGCGCTGCAGGTCAACGAGGGGAACGCGAAGCTCGTGCGCCTGCCGGACCCGCCGGCGTCGGACAGCGTGAGCGTGCACCGGGTCGACGCGACGCTCGCCGCCGACGGCAGCGCGCAGCTCGACTGGAAGGCGGACGTGAGCGGCTACGAGGCGAGCGAGTGGCGCGTGCGGTTCCACGCCGACGCGACGCGGAAGGCGCGCGTGCAGCAGATGATCGCGAGCCTCCTGCCGGGCAGCGAGGTGACGTCGGTGGAGCCGGGCAACCTGGAAGAGGTGGAGCAGAAGGTGGCGATGCGGATGCGCGGCAAGTCGCCGCAGTTCGCGC
>JBEKGQ010000304.1:0-8170 GCA_050012715.1 Polyangiaceae bacterium | reverse complement strand
GACCATGTTGACGGCGCTCACGCGGCCACGCATGGCGTCCGGCGTCGCCAGCTGTACGAGAGCCGACCGCACGTAGACGCTGACCATGTCTGACGCTCCCACGAGGACGAGCGCCACGAGCGACAGCACGAAGGAGCGCGAGAGGCCGAAGACGACCGTCGCCACCCCGAAGACGGCGACGCACGCGAACATCTTGGCCCCCGCGCGCTTCTCGATGGGGCGCAGGGCGAGGGCGACCCCGGTGACGGCCGCCCCGGCCGCGGGTGCGCTGCGGAGGACTCCGAGCGCCCAGGGGCCGAGGTGGAGGATGTCCCGGGCGTAGACGGGCAGCAGCGCGGTCGCCCCACCGAGCAACACGGCGAAGAGATCGAGCGAGATGGCGCCGAGGACGATCTGGTTCGTCCAGACGTATTTCACGCCCGCGAAGAGGGCGGCGCGGGTGATCGGCTCGCGCGCCGCCCGCGGGGCGATGGGGCGCATGGTGGCGACGAGGGCGGAGGCGCCCATGGAGCACCCCGCGGCCAGCGCATACACTCGGCTCGCGCCGCCGAAGGCCGCGTAGGCGACGCCGCCGAGGGTTGGTCCGAGCACCATCGCCGCCTGCCAGAGTGAGGAGCTCCAGGCCACCGCGTTGCTGAAGTGCTCGACCGGAACGAGCGACGGCAGGAGCGACTGGCTCGCTGGTCCCTGGAAAGCACGCGCCACGCCGACGCCGACGAGCATCGTATAGATCGGTGCGAGGTTCGTCGGATCCGACCGCGTGAACGCGAACAGCGCGACGCTCAGCAGGGCCATCGCCGCGTAACACGCGACGAGGATGCGGCGGCGCTCGAATCGATCGGCCACGTGGCCGGTGACGAGTGACAAGCAGACCGCGGGCAGAAACTGCGCGAGCCCCACCCAGGCGAGATCGAGCGGGCGTCCCGTGATCGCGTAGATCTGCCAGCCGATGGCGACGCTCTGGATCTGCGACCCCAAGATCGCAAGCAGGCGCGAGCCCTGAAAGAGGCGGAAGTCCCGTTGCCCGAAGGCGGCCCACCACGTGATGGGCGCCGTCTCTCGGGGGCCGGCGGCGCTCATCGGCCCGCACCATACGTCAGCTCGGTGAAATTTGTTCGCTCACGGGAACGAACAGAGGAGCGAAGCGTGAAAGACGGAGAGTGGCGGCGATAGGGCCGCTCGTGTGGGCGCTCGCGCGCCCGCGCAGACACCCACGTCAGCCATTGCTCCGCAGAGCGCTGGCGTCCTCGCGCCGTCGAAGGGAGACCTCCATGAACCGGTCCGTGATCGTCCTCGTCCTCGCGTCCATCGTCTCGATCTTCGCCACTGGCTGCGCTTCGAGCGGCATGCCGCCGGTCGCGTTCGAGCCGCGCGTCTACGCCTACGTGCCCGAGGTCGCGGTCGGCCCCGACGTCGCCAAGTGAGTAGAGGTGCGCATTCCATCAGCGCTGACTGCAAGTCTGCAAGCGGGCTGACTTGCTACGCTTTTCACGTAGATCCCCTCTTGTGAAGAAGGTCCCGCTCCCGCACCGTGGGCGCGGGAGGTGCGCTCATGCGGACCGGATTCGTTGCCGTCCTCGTCGGCGGCGTCGTGATCGGTGGATGCGGCGGAGCTGGTGGTGGTGGTCTCTTCGGCGACAAGCCGGGCGGGCCACCGGCCGGAGGGAACGACGCCGGAATGGCCGCGAGCTCGTCGTCGGGTTCCACATCGGGCGGTGGGTCATCGGGCGGCGGGTCGACCAGCAGCTCGGGGTCTGGGCCGGGGAGTAGCTCCGGCGGCAGCAGCTCCGGGGGCAGCGGCGGCGGGGAGGATGCGTCGAGCCCTCCCTCGCCCGATGGAGGTGCCACGGCGCTCGACGCAGGATTGCCGTGTTACTCGGAGCCCTACGATCCCGGCGCCGACATCTCCGACCTCGAGGCCGCTTACACGGGCGACAACTGGCTGACGACGTCTCTCACCGTGATGCAGCGTCGCTATCCCACGGGGTACTTCGTCCTGAACGCCGAGCAGAACGACCCGCAGCTGCCTCAGTTCGTCGACACGTCGTCGTGGTCCGCGCTCATGTCGTCGATGATGATCGTGCTCGACGCGGAGACCACCGGGTGGGACTTCGACAACGCGACGGCTTCGGTTCACCCCTTCATGATCGTCCAGACGATGCAGATCACCGCGCCCATCCTCTCGACGTGGCCGCAGGGTGAGATCCTCCAGTACATCACCGACGATTCCACGCAGACGTACGATCAGACGGAGCTGGAGGGAGAGGAGGGAACCTACGACGGCATCTTCCTCTTCGACGACCTCGACTCGGCCTGCAACGGATTGGCCGCCGCGACCGCCGTCGGCGATCAGATCACCTCGGGCATCTCCGCGCGCGACGGGCTCGCGGCACATCTCTACTATCTGGAGCTCTATCTCCGCGACGGACGGCTCGCGCACGCCTCCGAGTACGCGACGATGCAGGCCGACGCGACCTGGCAGAAGCTCGTCCGCTACGAGTGGGCTCGCGGCCACTTCTGGGATGGCCAGGCCGCCCCCAACGTGAACCTGCAGATCGCCGTCGCCCCGATCTGGGCGAACATCAATCTGCCCGCGAGCCTCGCCGAGATCCGGCTGTTCACCGGGGACGACCCCGCCACGGTGGCCTGCCATCCATGAGCCGAAGGAGCGCCGCCGCGGGCCTCAGCCGGCCTTGCGGCGGCGGCGTGGGGGCCGGGCGAGGGTCCCCCGGCACGAGGGGGCGCCGCAGCGGCACGGGTAGATGCGGCGGAGGTCCTCCAGCGTGTAGCCGTTGTCGGTCGTGTACCAGTAGTCGTAGGCGACCTCCTCGCCCGCGGCGATGTCGCGCACCGCGTCGATGAAGACCCGGCGCCCCAGGATGACGCTCTCGCTGTTGGGCTCACACGAGTGGTTGATGAACCGCGCCTCGTTGCCGCCCTGTGCGCCGTCGACGGTGAGCTCGTCGTCCACCGCGAAGAGGAACGTGTGGTGCCGGCGCATGCTCTCGTCGTCGCACTGGGCGTCGGCCTCCTCGTTCGTGATGAGGAGCCCGGTGTATTCGATGATGCGTTCGCCCTCGCGGATGTCGCGGCTGGCGTAGACCCCGCGTCCCTGAATCCTGGAGCGACGGACGACGACGGGAGGTCTCTGGGGCGGGCGTCTCATCGGCCCCCGAAGGTACGTGGCGGGAGGGTCTGGAGGAACGCCCACGTCGCGTGCATTTCGGTGTCATCCAGGTTCTTCCACGCTTCGATGGGCATCAGCTTGTCGAGCTGCTTGCCGTTCCGGCGGACGCCGGTCCTCATGAGCCGGTCGAAGTCGGCGAACGTCCATTCCTTCAGGCCGGTGTCATCCGGGGTGAGGTTGAGCGGAATCGCGAACGAGCTCGGGGCTCCCGGCAACGGTCCGCCGCTGAAGTGCTCGCCGTGGCAGCCGGTGCAGAGGCGCGAGACGTAGCCGCCGTAGGCGGCGGTCGACTCCGGCGTCGGGACCGGATCGCTCTTCGCATGATCGATGTGGCGAGCCACGTCGATGGTGAACTGCTCCTGGCGGTCGAGCACCTTGCCCAGGGTCTTGATGACCGTGCTCCCGTTGGGGCGATCGCTGGGCTTCACGGTGCGAAGATAAGAGACGATGGCCGCGACGTCGGAATCGGGGAGCCACGAGATGTCCTGGGCCGGCATGAAGCGGACCGAGCGTCCGTCCTTCTTGAGGCCGTGCTTGATCAAGCGGGCGAGCTCGCCGTCCGAGTAGGCGGCGCCCATGTTGTCCGGCGTGATGTTCGGCGCGACGAACGTCGCGACCGGGCCCATCTCGATCGGCTTGCCCCCGCCCAGGTCCGCACCGTGGCAAAGATCCCCGGAGCACGCCGCGATCGAGTGCACGAGGTGGTCCCCGCGCGCGATGACCGCGGGGTCCATCGAGCGCGTCACGCTCGGCACCGGCACGTCGTAGACCTTGTCCATGCTTGCGTCGAACTGCGAGCACCGGACGTAGACGAACACACCCGCGCCGGCCACGACGACCAACAGCAGCAGGCCGACGATCTTCAGGACGCGCTTGAGGACCTTCATGATCGGCCAGGCTAGCGCCAGACGCCGCGGATCTGGAAGACGGGTCGCGCCGCCGCCGCGGAGGCGGCCAGGTCGACGGGACACGAGATGGACCAGACGTCTTCGTCCTCGCCCTCGGCGCCGGAGAAGTTCTGCGCGACGTCCCAGACTCCCTCGGCGGCGCGCCGGGCAATCACCGTGCGCTCGGGCGCGCGCGCGGCGGGATCGAGCCGGATCGCCGCGTGCTCTGCGAAGAAAGGCGACAGCGCCTGCTCGAGCTCCTCTGGCTTCAGGCCCCCGCGCTCGGGGTCTCCCATCGCGCTCGCGGCGGCCCAGTCTCTCCGTGCGAGCGCGCGGATGAGCTGGAACATGGCGTTTCGCACCAGCACCGTGAAGCCTCGCTCGTCCGCCGTCACGTCCACTTCGCCCACGACGACGTCGGCGGGCGCTGGCTCGAGGACGACCGCGGCCTCTCTCGCGCCGTCCCGTATGCGCTCCCATTCGTCGAGCAGGCTCGAGTCCACCGCGCGGATCATCGCGCGCAGGAACACCTCGATCTCCTCGACCTCCGGCGTCTTGTCGGGCGCAGGGACCGTCTGCACGAGGGCCTTGTACGTGTCGCTGAGGTAGCGGAGAAGCGTCCCTTCCGCTCGTCCGAGCTCGTACTCGCGAACGTACTCGTTGAAGTCCATGAACCGCTCGACCATCTCGCGCGCCACCGACTTGGGCCGCACGTCGTCGCCCTGCACCCAGGGATGCACGACCCGGAACGCGTTGAACGTGTCGTAGACGAGATCGCGCAGCGGTTTCGGGTACTCCAGCTTGTCGAGCTCCTCCATGCGCTGCTCGTACTCGACGCCGGCCATCTTCAGCTCCGCCAGCTTCTCGCGCTTGATGACGTCGAGCTGCTGCCGGAGCACGTAGTCGGGATCCTCGAGGATGCTCTCGACCAGCGTCAGCACGTCGAGCGCGTACGTCGGGCTCTCGCGATCGAGCCGGCCCACCGTGTCGATCAACCAGAGGGACAGCGCGTGGTGGAGAGAGAAGTCCTCTTGCAGGTCCACGTGGACCTTCACGCGCCGCGTCCCGGCTTCCACCTCGATGATCCCGGCGTCGACGAGCGACTGGAACATCGTGCGCGCCTCGCGCCCGAAGATGCGCTTCTGGGCGCGTCGCTCGTGGGACCGGAAGATGAGGCGCGCCACTTCGTGGCACCCTCCGTCGGGCCGATCCAGGACCTCGAGCAGCATCCCGTGCGAGACGCGAAAGCGCGAGGTGAGCGGTTCGGGCGGCGAGGACGCGAGCCGATCGAAGGTGGCCCGGTCCCAGTGGACGTACCCCTTGTCCGGCGGCTTCTTTCGGACGATCCGCTTCAGCTTCACCGGATCGCCCTTGGCCTTCAGCTCGAGGCGCAGGTTCTCGATCACGTGCTCCGGCGCCTGCCCCACGACGAAGCCGCGATCATCGAAGCCCTTGCGCCCCGCCCTTCCGGCGATCTGCTGAAAGTCGCGCACCGACAGGATCGCCGTCTTCTCGCCGTCGAACTTGCAGAGGCGCGTGAAGAGGACGGTGCGGATCGGGATGTTGACGCCGACCCCCAGCGTGTCCGTCCCGCTGACGATGGCGAGGAGGCCCTTCTGCGCGAGCTTCTCGACGAGGAGCCGGTACTTCGGCAAGAGGCCCGCGTGGTGCACCCCGACGCCGTGCGCCAGGAAGCGCTTCATCTCCTTGCCGTAGGGCGTGTCGAACCGCACGCCCCCGAGCTCCTCGGCCAGGAGCTTCTTCCGGTCCTTCGGCAGAAAATCGAGGCTCATGAAGTTCTGCGCGGTCTCGGCCGCGGAGCGCTGGGTGAAGTTGACGACGTAGACGGGCGAGCGCCCCTTCTCGACGAGATCGACGATGGTCTCGTGCAGCGGCGTCTCCCGGTACTCGAGCTCGAGGGGCACCGGCCGCTCCGACGAGCGGACCGTGGTCGTTGGGCGCTTCGTCAGCCGGGCGAGGGCCTTCTCGAACGGCTCGGTAGGGCCGATGGTGGCGCTCATGAGCAGGAACTGCGCGCGCTCGAGGACGAGCAGCGGGATCTGCCAGGCCACGCCCCGCTCCCGGTCGGCGTAGTAGTGGAACTCGTCGAGGATCGCGCAGTCGACCGGCGCGGCCTTGCCCTCTCGAAGCGCCATGTTGGAGAGGATCTCGGCGGTGCAGCAGATGATGGGCGCGTCACGATTCACCGACGCGTCGCCGGTGATCATGCCGACCTTGTCGGCCCCGAAGTCGCGGCAGAGCGCGAAGAACTTCTCGCTCACGAGCGCCTTGATGGGCGCGGTGTAGAAGCTCCTCTTGCCCTCGCTCAGCGCGAGAAAGTGCATCGCCGTCGCGACGAGCGACTTTCCACTGCCGGTCGGGGTCGCCAGGATGACGTTGCTCCCGGTGAGCAGCTCGAGGATGGCCTGCTCCTGCGCGGCATAGAGATCGAGCCCCATCTCGCGCACGTGGCCGAGGAACAGATCGAGCAGCTCGTCGGGCGGGGTCCCGGGCCGGGGAGGGACGCGGTCCGCGAGCACGGCAGGGTCATATCACGCTCGCCCCTCGCGTCCTCGGGCTTGCGCGGCGCCGTTCTCGCGCCCACCCTGGATGAGCGAGGCGAACCCATGAAGCGTCTCCTTCTCGTTTCCTTTTCTCCCGTGGTTCTTGCGGCGTGCTCCGTGGCCTGGACGACGCCGGCCCGCGCCGACGATCCGCCGCCGGCGCCGCCATGGATGGCCACGCCGGTGGCGCTCCAGCTCCGGCCACTCTTCGGCGAGCCCACCGGCGACGCCAGCGGGCTCGCCCCGGCGCTCGCGGTGCTCCCGCTCCGCCTGTCGCTCCTGAGCACGACGTTTCCCATCGCGGGCGCGTTCGGTGGCAACCCGTGCGCGCCCCGCATGGAGGCGAGCGGCAACACGACGAACGGGTACCCCGTTCAGCGTCAGATCTACCTCCCGATCACGCCGCGGCTCGTGCTCCACGGCTTCTCGAGCGGCGGCTGCCCTCTCGACGCGGGCGGCGGCGGCGCGGTGACCTACGAGCTACCCGTCTCGAAGTCGATCTCCCTCGTCGCTAGCGCGGGGACGTACATCCTGCCGAGCCAGCAGCCCGGTCGCAGCGTCACGCGAGGCGACGCGCGCCTCGACCTCGTCTTCCACAGCGCGCCCGACCGCGCCTGGGGCATCGGCGTCGGGCGGCGAGGGCTCAAGCTCACCGGAACGTGGTGAACCGTCACGTCACGGCATGACCGAGCTTCTTCTTGCCGTCCTGGAAGAGAACCTCGATGCGCGTCCCCTCGACGACGAGCACGAGGCCCTTCCCGAACTTGGGGTGCACGATGAAGTCCCCCTTCGAGAAGCGCGTCGACATGGCGAAGGGGACGAACGACGCGTCCGGCTTTGCCTCGACGACGGACCACTCCGGCTCCGGCTCGGGGGGCTTGGCCCACGCGTCCAGCTCCTCTGACTGCCGGCCCGAACCCGAGTTTCGCTGCTTGCTGCGCTTCATCGACATGGCGGTTACGCTGCCCTCTAGCGCATTTGCGCCTCGCAGGGCAGCGCCAACGTGACGGTTCCCCGCGCGCGCGCAGAAACGTCACGCGCCGGGGCGGCTTCCTGGTCGAGGCGAGCGAGGCCGTGTGCGCCTGGCTCGAGCGCCGGCATCTACTGGAACGTCGCCAGGCTCCCGCCGTGAATGGCCGCCTGCATCGTGACCGCCCAGCGGCCCGTGGCGAACGACGTCTGCGCCAGCTGGTACCAGACCGCGGTGCTTCCGCCGGCCTGCGCGGTGCCGGCCACGAGGGGCGTCAGGACGCTCGCGGGGATGGTGCCCTGCCCGGCCACGGCATCCCAGGAGCACGCGGTCGACGCCGACGCACCGCTCGAAAAGAGCGCGTTGAGCGTCAAGACCACCCGGGCGTTCGTGACGCCGCCGGTCCAGGTGACCGCGAGGCTCTGCGACGTCGGGATGACCAGGACCCCCGCGTCGCCCGGCAGGGGAGCCGTGACGGTGATGGCCGGGGGCGCCGCGATCGACTCCGGCCCGAACGCGGGGACGGTGCCGCCCGCGGCCGACACGCTGAGCATGTCACCCG
>JBEKGQ010000303.1:0-8174 GCA_050012715.1 Polyangiaceae bacterium | reverse complement strand
CTGCGCGGGCGAGGGCGGCGATGCCGGCGGGGGAGATGTGCTCGATGTGGTCCACCGACGACGCCGCGAGCGCGGCGGCCAGCTCGGCGCCGCCGACGTCGGCGAACTGGCCCGCGTGGAGCCGCACCCCGAGGTCGCTGGCGCGGGCCGCCTCGGCCACCATCCGCGCCTCGTCCACGGTGAACGCGTTGGCGTCGACGTACGCGTCGACGAACCGCGCCAGGCCCTCGCGCGCGACCCGCGGGACGAGATCGCGGGCGACGTTCGCGACGTAGGCCACGCGGTCGACCGACGGCGGCAGGGCGTGCAGCGCCAGAAACGTCGGCACCACCGCCGGCCCGCCGGGAGCAGCCGCCGCGCGCGCGATGGCCCGGAGCTGCTTCTCCTCGTGCGGCGGCTCCAGGCCGTAACCGCTCTTCACCTCCACCGTCGTCACCCCGAGCGCGACCATCCGCGCGAGGCGCGCGACGAGGGCCTCCACCAGCGCGTCCTCGGTCGCGGCCGCGACCGCCCGGTGCGTCGAGAGGATGCCCCCGCCCGTGGCGGCGATGGCGCGGTAGTCGCCGCCGGCCATCCGCACCGCGTACTCCGCATGCCGCGAGCCCAGCCAGCACGCGTGCGTGTGCGCGTCGACGAGCCCGGGCGTCACGACGCGATCGCCCATGTCCACCAGCGCCGCTCCGGGCGGTGCTCCGGCGGCGGGCCCGACGTACGCGATGAGGCCTCCGTCGAGCACCACCACCGCGTCCTCGAGCGTCCCGCGCGACGGATCGCAGGTCGCCACGCGCTTCGCCCGGAAGCCGCGCAGCGTCACGCGGACCTCGCGGCCATCTCGGCGGCGATGGCCCGCGACCCGGCTTTGCCGACGACCTCGGCGATCCCCGCGTCGTCGAGGGGGCGCGCGGTCGCTCGTCGCCTCGCCGCCATGGCGCGCGCAGAGGCCTCCTCGCAGCGGGCGCGGAACGCCGGCGAGCGCTCGGCCTCGCGGGCGAGCGCCTCGATGGCGCGCTCTTGCTTCTCGTCGCTCCAGCACACGAGCAGCACGTCGCAGCCGGCGGCGACGGCCTGCACCGCGGCGTCCTCGATGGTCTGGCGTGCCGCGATGGCCTGCATCTCGAGGTCGTCGCTGACGAGCGCCCCGCGAAAGCCCACGCGATCGCGGAGAGCCGTGCAGACCGCCGGGGACATCGTCCCGGGCCGGCTCTCGTCGAGCGCCGGGTAGACCACGTGCGCGGTCATCAGCGTGGCGACCCCCGCCTCCACCGCGGCGCGGAACGGGGCGAGCTCCACCTGCTCCAGGCGCTCGAGCGGCTGGTTCACCACCGGCAGATCGAGGTGCGAGTCCTTGGAGGTGTCCCCGTGACCGGGGAAGTGCTTGCCGCACGCCAGCACGCCCGAGGCCTGGAGGCCCCGCACCCAGGCGGCGCCGAAGCGCGCGCACGTGTCCGCGTCGTCGCCGAACGCGCGATCGCCGATGACGGGGTTCTGCGGGCAGGTGTTCACGTCGAGCACCGGCGCGAAGTCGATGGTGAACCCGAGCGCGGCGAGCTCCGTCCCGACCGCGCGCGCGATGCGCTCGGCGAAGGCGGCGTCGCCCCAGGACGCGACGGTGCGCATCGGGGGAACCGCGAGCAGGGGCGCCTTCAGGCGGGCCACCCGGCCGCCCTCCTGGTCGACGCCGACGAAGGGCGTCTCGGGCGCGGCGGCATGGATCGCGCGGGCGAGCGCGGCGACCTGCGACGGGCCGCCCTCGACGTTCGGCTTGAAGAGGATGGCTCCCCCGCGACGTCGCTGGCGGAGCGCCCGCGCGAACCCCTCCGGCAGCGACGTGCCCGGAAAGCCGCCGACGACGAGCTCTCCGGCCTCGAGCATGGTCCTACGCATAGCCGTTCCTGATCCGGGCATCCATCGTGCTAGCGATAGGGGGTGCCGATGGTGCCCCGCCTCGCTTGCGCCGCCCTGCTCCTCGGGGCCTGTCTGCCGCCGATCGAGCCGGAGACGCCCCCGCCCGCGGCGCCGGTCAGCGTCGCCGCCGCGACGCCGCCACCTCCGCCGGCGGTCGTCGGGACCACTTCGGCGCCGATGGCCCTGGTGGATGTCGCCCGCGCCGACGGCCCGAAGAAGCGGCTCACGCTCGCCGAGGCGCGACGCTACATGGTGCAGCTCATCAACCGCGACCGAGCGTCGCAGGGGCTCGGCCCCGTCGACCTCGACGAGGGGCCGCCGACGCGCGGAGGACAGGCGCACGCCGAGGACATGGCGAGGAACGGCTACCTCGGCCACTGGGGCACCGACGGCTCGGTGCCCGAGCAGCGCTACACCGAGGCCGGCGGCACCGATATGGTGCTCGAGAACGCGAGCTGCTTCACCGACGAGCAGCCGCGGACGCTCGACCCGAACGCGCTCGTCGACGTGAAGAACGTCGAGCAAGCCGAGGACATGTTCTTCCACGAGGTGCCGCCCAACGACGGGCACCGCAAGAACATCCTCAAGCCGTGGCACAAGCGCGTCGGCATCGGCGTCGCGCAGCCGCGGGCGACGCCGACGGAGATCCCGGTGCCGTGCTTCGCGCAGGAGTTCGTCGATCCCTACGGGACGTACGCGGCCGTTCCGGCGTCCCTGCGCGTCGGCGACACGCTCCGCGTCGAGGGCGCCATCACGCCGCCGGCGACGTTCGCCGGCGTCGGCCTCGCGCGCGTCGACGCGCCGCATCCGCTCACCGTGGCGGACCTCAACAAGCGACGTTCGTACCCGGTCCCCGCGCCCTACCAGATGTACTGGCCGCCGGGCTTCCAGACGCCCATCCCGGTGCAGGTGGGGGGCGGGCGCTTCTCGGTGAACCTGCCGGTCAGCGACGGCGGGCGGCCCGGGATGTACGAGCTGAGCGTCTGGGCGTCCGTTCCCGGGACGCACGACCTGACGATGGTCAGTCAGCGGACGATCCAGGCCCGCTGACAGATCGTCCGGGGGCCTCGCGCGTCGAAGAGGGCATGCGTCGAAACCTGCTCTCGTGCCTCTCTTGCGCCGTCCTCGCGCCCACGCTCGTGGCCTGCGGCGGGGCCGCGACCACTCACGTGGCCCACCCCGATGCCTCGCCCGCGAGCATCGGGCGCATCGTCGTCTACCGCAACGGCGTCGCCTACTTCGAGCGCACCGCGCGCGTCCCCGGCGACACGCTCACCCTGTCGGTGCCCGCCGACAAGGTGGACGACTTCCTCAAGTCGCTGGCCGTCGTCGACGCGAAGACCGGCGAGTCGGCCAACGTGGCGTATCCGACCGAGCCGAAGGCCGAGAGCAGCGGTCTCGTCGACATGGAGATCCAGCTGCCGGGGCACCACCCGAACGGGCCCCGCGAGGTCAAGCTCTCCTACGTCACCGAGGCGCCGGCGTGGAAGCCGAGCTACCGCGTGGTCCTCGGGGAGCACGAGAAGGTCGATCTGGCCGGGTGGGCCGTGGTGGACAACACCTCCGGCGAGGACTGGCGCAACGTGCGCCTCGGTGTGGGGGCCAGCTCGGCGCTCTCCTTCCGCTTCGACCTCCGCTCCGTTCGCCCCGTCGAGCGCGAGACGCTCCAGCCGGCCGGCCTCTTCGCGCAGGCTCCACCGGCGGGGGAAGCGGCTCCGGCGGCGAACACACCGGCCGGGAAGGGCGCCCCTCCGCCGCCGGCTCCCCAGGCGATGCGGGCGCCGCCGAGCGACGCGTCCCTCGACCCCATCGGGACGTCGCACTTCGAGTCGAGCGGCGCCATGACGGTGCTCCACGGGACGTCGGCGATGGTGTCGATCCTCCACGCCGAGGCGGAGGGCGAGGTGGTCTACCTCTACGATCCCGAGAGCCCGCGCGGGAGCGCGCAGCTCGCCTTCAAGTCCCTTCGCCTCCGCAACCCGACCGACTCGCAGCTCGAGGGCGGGCCGGTGACGGTCTTCGGCGATGGGCGTCTCATCGGCGAGGGGCTGAGCGAGCCCATTCCGCCCAAGCAGCTCGCGTTCGTCCCGTTCGCGCTCGACCGCCAGGTGACGGTCGACCGCTCCGTGGCGGAGCGGGACGAGGTGGCGGGCATCGCCGGGGTGCAGCGCGGGGTCTTCGCCACGCGCGTGCAGCACGTGCGCCAGACGACTCTGGTCGTCCACAACAAGCTGCCGACGCGGACGGTCGTCTACGTCCGCCACACCGTCGCCCCGGGGTTCCGCGCCTCCAAGGCGCCGACCGATCCCGAGCACGCCGCGGGCGCGGACCTCTATCGCGTCGAGGTCGAGGGCTTCGGCAAGGAGGAGGTCGTACTCGAGGAGGCGGTCCCGGTGAATCGCGCGATGGACGTACGAACGGCGGACGCCATGCAGCTCGTCCGCACGTTCCTCGCGTCCTCGCGGGACGCCCACCTGAAGGAGAGGGTCGACCGCCTCGCGAGCCTGGAGGACGCCATCGCGGAGACGGACCGCCGCGGCGCGGCCCTGCGCGCGGGGATCGCCGAGCACCGGCGGCGCATCGAGGACCTCAAGGCGCAGCTCGCCGCCGTGCACGGGGTGCGCACCGCCGCGGCATTGACGGCGACGCTTCAGACGAAGCAGAAGCAGCTCACCGAGGACGTGACGAAGGCCACCGCGGACCTCGCGGCGCTCGACGAGAAGCAGCTCCTGGCGCGCATCGAGCTTCAGGACGACGCCGAGGACCTCACGGTGGACGGGCTCGCGGCGCCCGGGAGCGGCCTCGCGTCTCGCGGGAACTGACCCGCGTCGCCGTTCACGGCGGCTCGGACGAGGCCTCCCAGTCGCGGCGGCAGGCGGGCTCGTCGGCCCCCTGGAGGCCGGCGCAGCGCAGGGGGTCGACCGAGGGCCCGAGCATCAGGTAGCGGTCGCGCGACAGGAACGGCAGCTCGCTCTGCCATCGCTCGTCGATCGCCCGCGACGCGGCGTCGGCCGCGAGGCGGACCCCGTTGGCTTCGAGGGCGGTCAGGCGCCGCCCGATGGCGTCGTGAACCGCCTGCATCGACGGGTGCTCGGTGAACGCGTAGGCGTGCTGCAGGTAGCGGATGGCGGCCTGCGTCGACCCGGCTTCGGTCAGCAACGTCGCCGCGGTCAGGGCTCGCTCCGGATCGCCGCCGAGCTCCACGGCGTGCCCCATCGCGTCGGCGCCGTCCTTTCGCCAGCGCGCGATCTCGGCGGGGTCGTGCAGGAAAGACGGCGCGATGAACGCGATGAACTGGCCGTAGCTCATCCAGAGTGCGCCGTCGTCGGGCCGCGCGCGCGTCCCTCGCTCGAGGTAGGCCCGCGCCATGCGCACGTCCTCGTCGGTCCCCTGGAGAGGACGGTACGCCAGCATCGTGTCGATGAACTTGTAGAGGGGCGCGTACGTGGGCTCGAGCTCGAGGATCGCGTCGGCGTACTTCGGCGTCTCGAGAAACTCCCGGTGCTCGTGCCAGTGCGTGCCGTAGTCGACGAGGAGGTTCGCCCAGAGGAGATCGACCACCGCCGCGTCCCACCCGAGCGTCGCGGCGTGGAGCTGCGCCGGGGGGGGGAGGGGAAAGACGTCGCCCGCCTCCTTGAGGTCGTGGGCCGTCTTTGCCAGGCGCGGTTGAAGGCCGGCCACCCCGCCCGTGCACACGAGCAGGAGCACCGCGACGGCCAGGGTGTCGCGCCGGGATGCGTTCACTCGACCTCCGAGTCGATGAACATCCCCGGGTCGAGCACCGCCCCGCGCGCGTCGCCCTCGGCGTCGTGGCCGGTCACCTCGAACGTGCTGGGGATCCCGTCGCCGTCGAGGTCGCCGTGCGCCTGGGCGCGGAAGGTGCCGAGCGACGGCGAGAGCGTGCTGTCGAATGAGAACGAGAAGCAGTGCGGCGTTTCGGGCGGAACGGGGCGAAAATCGAAGGCCCGCCACGTGGGGTGGTCCCAGGCGCCCGGAGGGTCCGGCTCGCAGCGGCCGCGCGGCGGCGTCGTCGGGGTCTCCGGTGCGCTGGGCGGGAAGCTCTGGGCCACCGGCCGACCCTTTGCGTAGAGCACGGCCGCCGCCCCGATGCGCTGCAGGCCCTCGACCGGCTCCACGAAGCGCGACGCGTGCACCTCGCGCACGAACGTCGGGATCGCCACCGCGAGCACCGACGCGACGAGAGAGAAGGCGACCGCCAGCTCCACCGGGGTGAACCGGCGGGCCCGGGCGCGGCTCGACAGCGGGCGAGGCATCTCCCCTCGTCTAGCACTCCGTCACGCCTCTCGCGCTATAAGGGGCCGCATGGGCACGGGCGGCGCGGCGATCGTCGGCGCGGGAGGGTTTCTCGGCGCGCATCTCGTGCGTGGGTTCGAGGCTCGCGGCACGCGGGCAGTGCCTCTCGTGCGCGTCGTGGAGGGGCGGTCGCCGGCCGGCGCGCAGGCGTTCGACCAGGCCGTCGAGCGGTCCGAGGTGCTCGCGGGGGTCGACGTGATGGTCCACGTCGCCGCGGTGAGTCTCCGCGGCGACGGCCCCGATCCGGCGGTGGATGTGCGCACCGCGAACCTCGACCTCGTGGACGGCGCGATGCGGACGGCCGCGAGGGCAGGGGTCCCGCGCTTCGTCCTCGTCAGCTGCGTGAGCGTGTACGGGTTCCCGGCGCGCCTCCCCATCACCGAGGAGCACCCCTACGCGCCGCGCCCCGCCCGGGCGGCCACCCTCGTGGAGGCAGAGATGCGCGCGCGACGGGCGGCGCGGGAGCTCGGCCTCGACCTCGTCATCGTCCGGCCGACGACCGTGTACGGGCCGGGGGATCGCCACGGACCCATCGAGGGGATGGCGGCGCTCATCCGCGCCGGCGCCTACCGGGTCGTCGGCCCCGGGGACAACGTCCTCCACCACACGCACGTCGACGACGTGGTCGAGGGCATCTGGCTCTCGGCGACCCACCCCGCGGCGGCGGGCGACCACTTCGTGGTGGCCGGCCCGGAGACGACGACGCTCGCGCGCCTCTCGGAGCTCGTGGCGCGCGCGGTGGGGCGGCCGTTGCCCCGGCGGCACGTGCCTTCGAGCCTCGCCCGAGCCGTGGCCACCCTGGTCGACGTGGCGGCCTACCGCGGCATCGCGCTGACGTCGGGAGGCCCGCCGCACGTCCACGCGAAGCTCGACGGGCTGACCTTGCCCCTCTGGTTCGACGGGGCGAAGGCCCGCCGTCACCTCGGCTTCGTGCCGCGAGTTAGCTACGAGGAGGGCGTCCTCCGCACGCTGCGGGGCGAATGGCCGGCGCTCGCCCGGGCCGGGGCGACCTCGTGAGCGCCCGCGGTCGCGCCGGGCGCCTGCTCACCTGGGCGCTTGCCGTCGTCGCGCTCGCGTTCGTCGCGTGGGTCGTGCCGGTGCGGGACCGGTGCTGGGACCCGCGGGCGCCGGAGTCCACGAAGGTCGCGGTCAGCCGCGACGACGGCGGGTGCCTGCTGCACCTCCGCAGCGGTGACGTTCGCATCGCCGCCGAGGACTGCGGCCGGCTGCGCTGCGAGCCGGGCGTCGCGTCGACGCTGGGCCACGCCCGGCTCGACGTGCTCGCGGGGGCGCTGGCTCTCTATGCGTTCGGGCTGCTGCTGTGGGCCGCGCGATGGCGGACCCTCCTCGCGTTCGCGGGGGTCGACATGACCGTGCTGCAGGTCTGGCGTGTCTCCACCGAGGCGCAGGCCGGCGGCATTCTGCTCCCCGGCGGGATCGGCGGAGACGCGCTGCGCATCGCCTCCGTCGCCGCGCGCCCGACGCGCGCCGGCGAGCACCGGGCGCCGGTCACGATCGTGGTCGCCTCCGTCCTCCTGGATCGCGTGATCGGCCTCTCCACGATCGCCGTCGTCGCCGCCACGATGGGCTTCGCGTGGGGTGGCCTGCGGGACGCCTCGCTCGCCTTCGTCCTCGCCGCGATCCCCGTCGCGGCGACACTGGGCCTCGTCATCCTGCGTCGCGCGCCCCCGCGCACGCTGAAGTGGCTCGTCGAGGGGCGGGTCGGGCGCATCGCCGGCCCGATGCTCCAGTACGTGCGGGACCCGAGGGCGCCTGGCGCCATCGTGCGGGCGGTCGCGCTCAGCTTCTTCGTGGCGGCCATCCAGTTCGCGGTCATCCGCGCCATCGTCTTCGCCCTCGGCGTCGAGCCCACCGCCGAGAAGTGGGTCTACGTCGGCAGCGCCATGGTCTTCATCGTCGGCGTGATCCCGGCGCTTCCGGGCGGCTGGGGCACC
>JBEKGQ010000302.1:0-8174 GCA_050012715.1 Polyangiaceae bacterium | reverse complement strand
CGATCGCGACCTCGATCCGCCCGATCACGAGCCCGATCGACCCGATCGCGACCTCGATCCGCCCGATCACGAGCCCGATCGACCCGATCGCGACCTCGATCCGCCCGATCACGAGCCCGATCGACCCGATCGCGACCTCGATCGACCCGATCGCGAGCCCGATCGACCCGATCGCGACGTCGATCGACCCGATCGCGAGCCCGATCGACCCGATCGCGAGGCCGATCGACGAAAAAAGATCGGAAATCGACCGGACGACGGCACATCGGCCGATTTTCGAGCCCCTATCCCTGTGAAGGGCACGACGTACCGGCTGGCGAGCCGCCGGGTGCCCCTCGTCTACCCAACCCGGGCCGAAGCTCGCTTCGGTCCCAACGACCCAGACTTGCTCGGGATCCGGAGAATCGTCGGTACACATCCGGGTTTCGCGCGGTTCAAGGGTCGAGAGAGGAACGCCATCATGTCGACACCCAAGACCATCGTCGTTTCCACGCAGAGGGCCACGTTCGCCGCGCTCCTGGCGACGCTCGTGACCGGCATCAACACGGAGCTCCCCGGCGTCGATCCGTTCGACGTCGACGGGGTCACCGTGACCCGCGCTGACTTACTCGCCCGCATCCAGGCTGCCCTGGCTGCGATCACGGCGGTGAAGGCAGCCCGAACGGCGCTCTCGTCGGCCGTCGCCACGCAAGTGGCGGCGCTGGCGGATGCGCGTGCGCTGCGGTCGGCCGTCAAGGCCACGGCGCAGGCGAAGCTCGGGAAGAAGAACCCCGCGCTTCAGAACCTCGGCTTCGCGCCGAATCGCACGCCCGTGACGACCACCGCGACCAAGGCGGAAGCCCAGGTCAAGAAGGCCGCCACGCGCAAGGCGAAGGAGCCGGCTCCCACGCCGGTCGCCACGGCCCCCGCCGCGACGACCACGCCGAAGAGCTGACCGCGTAGCGGGAGGTTGCCCGTGACGAGCGGGACGGAGCGCGAGGAGCCGTCGGCCTCGCGCTCCGTCGGCGGGAGAGAGGGCTACTTCTTCGCCGCCGCCGCCTTCGCCAGCTCGATCGCCGCGTCGCGCTCCTCGCGCACGAGGGCCTTCAGGTACTCCTCGATCGACAGGCCCCGGTGATCCGCGAGGGCCTCGACCTCGGCGTACTCGGGGCCGGTGAACGTCACCGAGATCGTGCGGTCGGTGCCGACGATGGCCTTGATCTCCTCGGGGCTCAGCTTGAGGGTCTGCTTGGAGCTGCTCATGGGGGGATGATACCTCCTCTTGCATGCGCGACCGCGCCGACGTCGTCATCGTGGGGGCCGGCATCATGGGCCTCTCGATCGCCTATCACCTCGCCGCGCGCGGGGTGACCGACGTCACCGTCGTCGACCGCAGCTACCTGTGCGGCGGCGCCAGCGGCCGGAACGGGGGCGGCGTGCGCGCGCAGTGGTCGAGCGAGAACAACGTGCGCCTCATGCAGGAGAGCATCCGCATGTGCCGCGAGTTCGCGACGAAGATGAAGATCAACGTCTGGTTCCGCCAGGGCGGCTACCTCTTCCTCGCGCGCACCCCGGCCATCCGCGCGAGCCTCGAGAAGAGCGTCGCCACCCAGAACGCCTGCGGGCTGCCCACCAAGGTGCTCACGCCGGCCGAGGCGAAGCGCATCGTCCCCGAGCTCGACACCGACGGCGTCGAGGCCGCGAGCTACAACGCCGACGACGGCGTCGTCTTCCCGTGGCCCTTCGTGTGGGGGTACGCGCAGGCCGCGCAGAAGCTCGGGGTCGAGGTCGTCACCTTCCACGACGTCGACGGCTTCGACACCACCGGCGCCCGCATCGACGGCGTCCGCGTCCGCCCTTGCGGCCCCGGGTCTCGCGAGCCGGCCACGACGATCCGCACGAACCGCGTCGTCAACGCGGCCGGCGCCTGGGCGCCCGAGGTCGCGCGCCTCCTCGGCGTGGCCCTGCCGAACCGGCCCCACCGCCACGAGATCTGCTCCACCGAGCCGCTCAAGCCGTGGCTCAAGCCCCTCGTCGCCGATCTCTCCGACGGCCTCTACTTCTCGCAGTCCACGCGCGGCGAGATCGTCGGCGGCATCGGCAACGAGTACGTCGCGCCCGGCCTCGACCAGCAGAGCAGCCACGCGTTCCTCGGCAAGTACGCCCGCTCGCTCGTCCGGGCCTGCCCCGTGCTGTCCCGCGTCAAAGTGCTGCGTCAGTGGGCCGGCTGCTACGACCTCACGCCGGACGCGAACCCCGTCTGCGGGCCCGTCGACGCGGTCGAGCACTTCTACCAGGCGAGCGGATTCATGGGGCACGGCTTCATGATGGCGCCCATCATCGGCAAGCTGATGGCCGAGCTCGTCGCCGCGGACGGGGAGGGCCCGCCGAGCCCCATGCTCGATCGCTGGAATCTTCGCCGCTTCGCCGAGGGAAAGCTGCTCTCCGAGGCCATGATCATCGGTTGACGGAGGTGCGGCGAGGACGGTACCGTCCGGCCCCAATCGGCCGTTTTGCCAGGGAGAATCCGCCATGAGGACCGCTCGTACGGTCGTCTGCACGCTCCGTCTGATGTCCGCCGCGGCGAGCGCCGCCGCCCCCGTCGCGATGCTCCTCGGCGTCGGCGCCATGCTCATGGCCTGCGACGACGAGAACGACCCGAAGACGTGGGTCAAGCGGCTCGACGATCCCGCCCAGCGCGTCAACGCCATCAAGCGCCTCACGCAGTTCTACGAGGACGGGATGACGAAGGCCGGCAACGACGCCGGCGCGCCGGAGATCAAGTCGCTCCTCGACGCCATCGTCGAGCCGATGACCAAGCAGTACACGGCGGGCAGCCTCGACGAGAAGACGCGCATCGACCTCATGAAGTTCCTCGCGGAGACCCACGATCCGCGCACCCAGCCCGCCCTCGCGAAGGCCCTGAAGGACTTCGAGATGGGCAAGACGGACGACGAGACGCGCGTGTCGTGCGACTCGATCAACGCGATGTCCAAGGCCGGGGTGAAGCTCGATCAGACGGTGATCGACGAGCTGTGGAACGTCTTCGCCCGGTTCCAGATCTCGAAGGCCAAGAGCGAGCGCCTCTACCACGCGGTGCAGGACGCGGTGCTCCAGGTGAAGGACCCCAGCTACGCCGAGAAGGCGATGGACAAGCTGAAGGGGACCGTCCCGCCGAACCCGAGCGTCGACATCCAGCAGGACCAGCTGATGTGGTGGCAGCTCACGTCGGTGCGCATCCTCAGCGAGCTGAAGTACACGAAGGCGGTCAAGCCGCTCATCCTCGCGCTCCTGACGCCGACGAAGACGTCGACGCTCGGCGCGACGATCCAGTTCGCGCTCCTCAAGATGGCCAAGGTCGCCGAGCCGGAGCTCATCAAGTGCCTCCAGGGCGGCGGCGGGGACCCGGACTACACGAAGGTCATCCAGTCCTGGGCCGACGACAAGAGCTGGGTCGGCGTGACGTCCGAGGTGCTCGCGGTCATCGGCCGCGCCCCGGGGCGTGACGCGATCCTGGCCGCGCTCCCGACCGCGGCCGACGACACGTCGCGCACCGAGCTCGCGCAGGCGCTGACCCAGATGCCCAGCGATCCGCGGTGCGAGCCGGCGTTCCTCGACGCGTACAAGAAGCTGACGTGGGACTCGAGCGACACGCTCCTCGGGTCGCTCAAGCCGCGCATCGCGCTCGCGCAGCAATCGGCGAAGTTCTACGACCCGAAGCTCGTGCCGTGGCTCCTCAAGGAGATGAAGGGCGCGCCCGACTACTCGGCGAAGATCATCCAGGTCGAGGCGGAGGCGAAGCTCATGACGCCCGACCTTCAGGACGACGTGGCGGCGGCGCTGGCGAACCTGAAGAAGGAGACGCCGGCCGACGGCTTCGCCAAGGTCCAGCAGATGTTCGACGCGACGAGCGCGCCGCTCCTCAAGTGCAAGCAGGACGTGAGCTGCTACCTCGCCGCGCTCGACGAGCCGATCCCGGCCGTGCCGCCGACCTCGTACTACAAGCAGGTCAAGGCGGCGTGGATGAGCGTCATCTACGGGAGCGGCAACGCGAACGGGACGCGCGGCGAGCTCCTCAAGCGCGTCGACAAGGTGCAGAACACCGGCGCGCGCATCGCGCTCTGCGAGGCGATCGACGAGCTGGCGCCCCAGGGCGACCCGGCCGGGGCCGACGCGCTCGAGAAGATCGTGGCGGCGGACGTCAAGTCCGGCAACAAGGACCTCGTGGCCGCGGACAACACCGTGGCCCAGGTGGCCTGGCGGCTGCGCGTGCGCGGCCAGTGAAGGGCGCATATCCTCGGGGGAGATGATCCGTCTCGACGTCACCCAGGGGCTCGCTCGTGGGGCGCGCCACGAGTCGACGGCGGACGTCGTGCGCCTCGGTCGAGCGGAGGGCAACGATCTCGTGCTCCCCGACGAGCTCGTGTCGAGCGAGCACGCGCGCATCGTCTACGGCGGCGACGGCGGGTACAAGCTGAGGGATCTTCGCTCGACCAACGGGACCGCGGTCCTGCGGGCCGAGGCGCGCATCGCGCTCGACGACGTCAACGGGCGCGAGGTGCCCTTGCTCGCAGGCGATGTCGTCGAGCTCGGCGGCGGCGACACCGTCGTGCGTCTCTCGGTGACGATCGCCGAGGACGCCGAGAGCGACGTGGCGCGCGTCCTCGCGATGCGCAAGATCGACGAGCTCGGCCCGGCGCAGTCGGCGATCGAGCGCGACGGCAACCGCCTGCGCGGCCTCTACGACGTGCAGAAGCGCATCGGGGGCGCGGGGGACCTGAACGACGTCCTCGTCGCGATCTGCGACGGCGCGTTCGCGCTGCTTCCGGGCGCGACCCACGTGACGGTGGTGCTGCGCGAGGACGAGGAGGGGACGCCGAGCTACGTCCCCATCGTGACGCGCGTGCGCGGGCAGCAGGGTCCGGCGACGGAGCCCATCCCGGTGACGCGCAGCGTGTTCCGCAAGGTGGTGAGCGAGCGGGCCGCGGTCATCGCGGCGGATGCCCCGCGCGAGGTGGCGCAGACCGAGTCGATGATGGGGGCGTCGATCCGCAGCGTCCTCGGCGTGCCGCTGTGGAAGGGCGACGAGATCCTCGGGGTTCTCCAGATCGACAACCGGGAGAGCGCCGGCGTCTTCACCGCGATCGACCTCGACGTGTGCGCGGTGCTGGCCCACAACGCCTCGCTGGCGGTCGCCAACGCGCGCCTGCTCCGGCGGCTGCGCGCGGCGGAGGACAAGCTCAAGAAGGAGAACGCCTTCCTGAAGACGCGCGAGGAGTCGCGGCGCGTCGGCAAGGGCGAGGTGGAGATCGTCGGCTCGAGCGGCGCGATGCGGACGCTCTTCGAGCAGCTCGGCAAGGTGGTCGACACGCGGGTGACGGTCCTCATCGAGGGCGAGACCGGCGTCGGCAAGGAGCTCATCGCGGCCGCGGTGCACTACCGGTCGCGCCGGCGGGCGCACCTCTTCGTGAGCCAGAACTGCGCCGCGATGCCGGAGAACCTGCTCGAGTCGGAGCTCTTCGGCCACAAGAAGGGCAGCTTCACCGGCGCGCACGAGGACAAGAAGGGCCTCTTCGAGATCGCCGACGGCGGGACGCTGTTCCTCGACGAGGTGACGGAGATGCCGCTCAGCCTGCAGAGCAAGCTGCTCCGCGCGCTGCAGGAGGGGGAGATCCGCGCCATCGGGGCGACGCAGGAGAAGCGCGTCAACGTGCGCATCGTGGCGGCGACGAACCGCCACCTCGAGAAGGAGGTCTCCGAGGGCCGCTTCCGGGAGGACCTCTACTACCGCCTCAAGGTGTTCCCGATCCGGGTGCCGCCGCTGCGAGAGCGGCGCGAGGACATCCCGCTCCTCGCGAAGCACTTCCTCGAGCGGTACCAGCAGGAGCTCGGGAAGCCCGCCGCCGGTTACTCGCAGCAGGCCATGGAGCTGCTCCAGGCCTACGACTGGCCGGGCAACGTGAGGGAGCTGCAGAACGAGGTGCAGCGGCTCGTCATCCAGATCGAGCCGGGCGGCTTCATCGGGCCGGACTTCCTCTCGCCGCGCATCCGGCAGATCGAGGGCGTCATCGACCGGGTGAAGCCGACGAAGGGCACGCTGAAGGAAATGATGGACCAGCTCGAGCGCTGGCTCCTCATCGAGGCGCTGCGCGAGCACGACAACAACAAGACCGCGGCGGCCCGGTCGCTGGGGATCACGCGCGAAGGCCTGCACAAGAAGCTTCGCGCCTTCGGGCTGTGAGTGGCGAGGCCGGGCTCCGCTTCGAGGGCCCCGGCGAGGTCCTCCAGCGAAGGGGGGCGCTGCTCGTGGGGGCCGCGATCCTCTTCGTGACGTCGCTGGTGCTCGGCGCGATGGGGGTGCCCAGCTGGGGTCCCCTGGTCGAGCAGGGCATGGCGGTGTGGCTCCTCGTCGCGTTCGCGGTGAACGCCTACCCGGTGACGCGCCGGGGCGAGGTGCGCGCGGACGCGACGGGGCTGTCGATGGGGGGCGAGCGGATCGTGGAGCGCTCGGCCATCGCGGCGGCGTTCCTCCGCTCGCCGGAGGACCCGGTGGTGCGCATCGTGCGCCGGCGCGGCGCGCCCATCGACGTGAAGCTCGAGAGCGAGGAGACGGCGCGGGCCCTCCTGACCGCGCTGGGCACGGGCCTCGGCGAGTCGATCGCGACGTTCTCCGCGTTCCACGGGGGGCGGACGCGCTTCCGCGCCGCCGCGGTCGCGGCGGTCGCGGGAGCGGGGGCGATGGGCGCGTCGACCGCGCTCCTCCACGGCGGCGCGCGGACGTGGGCGCTGTGGATGGTGCCCCTCGCGGTGCCGGTCGCGGTGCTGCTCTCGATGCGGTACTTCGCGCGGGTCGACGTGGGCGGCGACGGGGTGCTCGTGCGGCGCCTCGGCGAGCAGCGCTTCGTGTCGTACCGCGACATCGCGGGCGTCGACGCCCAGGGAGGCACGCTGATCCTCGCGCTGCGCTCGGGCGAGACGGTGCCCCTCACGATCCGCGGCTCGCGCGAGCTGTGCGACGCTCTGGTCCAGCGCATCGAGGAGGCGCGCGAATCGTTCGCCCCCGACGACGCCGGCGGCGGCGCGGAGGCCCTCCTCGCCCCCGGCGGACGCGACGTGGACCGCTGGCTGGCCGACGTGAAGGACCTCGCGGGCGCGCGTTCGTACCGCCAGGCGCGCCTCGACGCGGAGCGCCTCTGGCGGATGGTGGACGATCCGACCGCCGCCCCCGCCACGCGCGCCGCCGCGGGGCTCGCGCTGTCGGTGATCGACCAGCCGTCGCGGGTGCGCCTTCGCGTGGCGGCCGAAGCCTGCGCCGAGCCGAAGCTGCGCGTCGCCCTCACCCGCGTCGCCGAAGGCGCGACCGACGCCGAGCTCGAGGAAGCCATGGCTCCCCTGCTCGAGTCGAAGCGGTCGTCGCCCTAGAGAAGAGAGGGAGAGCGACAGGCGAGAGGGAGAGCCGTTGGGCTCACGCCCGGCGTCGTCGAGTCGGTGCTCGCGGTGGCGGGTCCCTCCAACCTCCCCCGCGCGGCGCTTTGCTTCGCTAAGCTTGCGCGGGTAGTCGGGAGGAAACCCCCGCCACCACTCCGCGCCGACTCGCCGACGTCGGGCTCGGTGGGAGAAGAAGGCCCGGTCGATCGGCGAGGAGCCCGGGTACTCGACCTGGAAGAGGGGCCGCCGGCACGCACCGGCGGCCCCCCTGATGCTGCGCCTACCGCGCGCGCCTCACTTCACGAGCAGCGATACGGGTGCGCTCCAGTCCCCGGCGCCGTCCTTCGTCACCGCGCGGACGCGGAACTGCACCGAGGTCCCCGACGGCAGGCCGGTCACCGTCGTCCGGGCCTGCATCGTGGGCGGCGCGGTCACCCAGGTCTTTCCGCCGTCGGTGCTGGTCTCCCACTCGTACGACGCGCGGTGCGCCGCCGCCGGCGTGACGAGCTTCGCCGAGCCCGACGTGGGTCCCGGGGCGGCATTGAAGACCCTCGGCGGGCGCACCGGCGTCTTGCGGACGCCGACTCCCGCGCTCTCGATCATCGGGGCGCCGTTCGCCAGATCGGCGTCCGCCGTGTTCTGGATGTAGCCCTTCAGCTGCTGGAGCAGGAGGACCAGCGCGCCGCGCGCCGTGTTGCGCGCGGACACCGTCCCCTTGAGCCGCGTGAGGGTCGCCATCTCGGCGGCGTTCAGCGCGGCGATGGCCG
>JBEKGQ010000301.1:0-8187 GCA_050012715.1 Polyangiaceae bacterium | reverse complement strand
CCGATGGGTCGCACCTGGGTGGCGGGCGGCGTCTATCGCCTCGTGCGGCGAGACTTCCGCTGGGGCGACGCGCCGGCGCTCGTGCTCGACGTCACGGCGGCGACCGACGTGCCGCCCGCGATGCGCATCTACGCCCTCGAGCGCAGCCTCTCGCGCGAGGAGCGCCTCGCCGAGGTGCAGAGCACCTCCAGCGATCTCGTGGGGCGGGACGCGGAGAAGGCGGACCTCCACGCCGCCTATCACGAGGCGGTGAGCGGCGGCGGCGGGGTGGGCCAGCTCGTCTCGCGCGCCGTCGTCGGCGAGATGGGGATCGGCAAGACCGCGCTCGTGGCCACGTTCCTCTCGGAGCTCCCGCCGAACGCGCGCCTCGTGCACGTGGAGTGCACTCCGGTCCAGATGGAGGTGCCGTACGCGGCCATCGCCGAGCTCGTGCGCGCCGCGATCGGGACGACGGGGGAGGAGCCGTTCGACGAGGTGGCGAGCCTCATCGCGCGCGCGGGCGGCGGCGCGGCAGCCGGCGCGGATCAGGCGAGCCCGATGGTCGCGCGCCTCGCGGAGCTGGCGACGAACCGGCAAGGCGGGGCCGGCGACGAGGACGCGCACGGGCGGCGGAAGACGATCCTCGCCGGGGTGCGCAACCTGCTGGCCGCCATCGCCCTGGCCCAGCCGCTCGTGCTCGTGCTCGAGGGGATGCACTGGGCCGACAAGGCGAGCCTCGACGTCCTCAGCGACATCGTACACTCCAGCGATCCGCTGCCGATCTTCGTGCTGATGGTGACGCGCGCGGACGACCGCGTGCTCCACGTGCTCGAGGGGGTCATGAGGACCGAGCTTCGCGGCCTCTCGCCCGACGAGCAGGTGCGCCTCGTCGAGACGCGCCTCGGCGTGCGCGACGGAGCCCGGCAGATCTGCGGCGACCTCCTCCCGCGCGTCGGCGGCAACCCGTTCTTCCTGCTCGAGATGGTGGACGCGCTCCTCGAGCGGGGAGCGCTCGAGATCCACGAGACCGAGCACGAGGGGGGAGAGCGCGTCGCCACCCTGGTGCGGACGGATCGCGCCGACGCGGACTTCGGGACCCTCCCGTCGACGCTGGAGCAGCTCCTCGGCGACCGCCTCCGCGAGCTTCCCGCGGAAGAGCACGCGGTGGTCGACTGGCTGGCCATCGCCGGCGGCCCACTCTCGCTCGCCGACGTGCTCAAGCTGACCGGGAAGGAGGACGACGAGGCCGTCGTGCGCCTCTGCGCGCGCGGGCTCTGCGACCGCAAGGGGGAGCTCACCGACTTCCGCCATCCGCTGACGCGCGACGTCGCCTACGTGGAGCTCGACCCGGAGGACCGCGTGCGGATGCACCGCCGGCTGGGCGAGCACCTCGCGAACACGTCGCTCGCGCGCGGCGTCTCGGCGGCCATCGTGGCGCGGCACCTGGCCCGCGGCGAGAGCTACGACCGCGCGGCGGACTTCTACTTCGAGGCGGCCAACGCGGCGCGCACGAGCCACCAGGCGCCGCTGGCCATCCGCTACTACCAGCGCGCGCTCTCCGACCTCGGCCCCGAGGACAAGCGCCGGATCACCGGGCACGAAGCGCTGGAGAGCGCGTACCGCATGCTGGGGCGACGGAGAGAGCGCCTCTGGCACCTCGAGGCGCTGCGGCGCATCGTGCGCCTCACCGCGTCGCCGCGCGCCGTCTGCCTGGGCCTCCTCCGCAGCGCCCGCTACGACTTCGACGAGGGGCACCTCGCGCGAGGCTCGGTGGTCGCCCAGCGCGCGGCCGAGGTGGCGCACACCGCGCGCGTCCCGGCCTACGAGGTCGAGGCGGAGGCGCTCGTGAGCGACTTCCTGCGGGAGCTCGGGGACGTGCAGGGGGCCCTCGCGGCGTGCGATCGCGCCCTCGCGGCGTTCGGCCCCGCGGCCACCGGGACGCCCGTACCGCCCCGGCTCCGGGGCGAGGTGCTACGCTCGCGCGGTATTCTGCTGCGACGCGTGGGGCGCGTGCGCGAGGCGGTGGACGCGTACGTCGACGCGATCGCGATCTTCCGCAAGTGCGGCGCGCGCCGGGTCGAGGCGCGGGTCAAGAACGCCCTCGCCTACGCCATGTTCGTCCAGGGCCGCTACGAGGACGGCGTCGCGCTCGCGCTGGAGTCGATCCAGATCGATCTGTCCATCGGTGGTCGGTTCCAGATCGCGAAGACCCTCACCAACATCGGGCACTCGTACTTCCGGCTGGGGGACGTCGCGCGGGCGCTCGCGTACATGAAGCGAGCGCGGGAGGCGCACGACCGCTACGGCGACCAGGACGGCTGGGCCGACACGCTGACGGTGAGCGCGATGGTGATGATCGAGCTGGGCGACGACGCCGCGGCCGAGGTCTACCTGCGGGACGCGGGCGCGCTCAACGCGGCCACCGAGAACGCGTACGACCGCACTCACGAGACGGTGGTGCGGGCGCTGCTCGCGCTGGCGCGGCGAGAGCCGCGTCAGGCGGTGGACCACGCGCTCGCGGCGCGACAGGCGGCCGAGAAGATGGCCCTCGTCGCGTTCCACTTCTACGCGATGGCCATCGAGGCCGCGGCGCGCGTCGATCTCGGCGAGATGCACACCGCGACGCTCGTGGCGACGACCGCCCTCGGCGCGGTGGAGCACCTGCAGGGCTGCGAGTACGGCCTCGAGATCCGCGCGCTCTGCGCCGACGCGCTCAAGCGCGCCGGGTCCCCGCAGGCCCCGAATGCGCACCAGCGCGCGGTCGACTATGCCCGAGCCCTCATGAACAACGTCCGCGATCCGCGGACGCGCAAGCTCTTCACCAAGAGGCCCATGAACGCTGCTCTCTTCGAGACGACGCCCGTCCCGTCCTCGCCGTCGAGGGACCCCGCCGCGCCCGCGGAGTCGAGCGCGTCGAGCTCTGGAGGTCCCGGAAACGCATGATGACGTCCACCGCAAGGAGCAGCCGGCGCCGGGTGGCGATGATCCTCTCCGGGGGCGGGGCGCGCGGGGCCTACGAGGTGGGGGTCCTCTGGTACGTGTTCGACGAGCTGACGCGCATCCTCGGCGCGCCGCCCAAGGTCGACATCCTGTGCGGCACGAGCGTCGGCGCGATCAACGCGAGCTTCCTCGCGGCGCACCTGGGTGATCCCGTGCTCGGGATGCGGCGCCTCGTCGAGCTGTGGAGCGATCTCGAGCTCACGCGCGTGCTCGGCTTCAGCCTGCGCCAGGTGGTGACGCTGCCGCGCGTCCTCCTCGGCGGCGGCGAGGGGTACGGCCTCTTCGACGTTCGCCCGATGGCGGAGCTCGTGCAGCGCGAGATCAGCTGGCGCGCCGTGTCGCGGTGCCTGCGAAAGCACATGCTGCGCGCGCTCACCGTCTCGTGCACCGAGGTGTCGACGGGGCGAACGGTCGTCTTCATGCAGACGTCGCCGGACCTCACCATCCCGTCGGCAGCCCCACCCCGCACGCTGTTCCGCGCCGATCGCATCGGCCCGCATCACGCGCTCGCCAGCGCGGCCATCCCGCTCCTCTTTCCGCCGGTGCGCGTCGACGGGGAGCTCTACCTCGACGGCGGGCTCCGGCAGAACACGCCCATCGCGCCCGCCCTGCGCCTCGGCGCGACGCACATCTTCGCGATCGGAAGCTCGCGCGAGATCGAGGGAAGGGTCGTCCGCGAGGCCGGGCACCACGACAACGCGCGCGCGCCGGGGGCCGCGTTCCTGCTCGGCAAGGTGCTCAACGCGTTCCTGCTCGATCACGTCGACGTCGACATCGAGCTGCTCACGCGCATCAACAGCGTCATCGTCGACGGGACGGCGGCGTACGGCTCGGGCTTCGTCGAGGAGCTCAGCGCGGCGGCGAAGAAGCGCGCCGGCGCGCAGGAGTACCGCTACGTGAACTGCGTGCGCGTGCGCCCGAGCGAGGACATCGGCAAGCTCGCGAACGACCACCTGAAGCGCGGGCGCCTGCGCGGCGATCCGATCCTCACGAAGCGCCTCTTCACCGTGCTCGACCTCGGGGTGCAGGCGGAGGCCGACCTCGCGAGCTACCTCCTCTTCGACGGGCCCTTCTGCCGCCGGCTCATCGAGATGGGCCGCGCCGACGCGCAGGCCCGGCGCGACGAGCTGGTGGCGTTCTTCCAGGACGCGATCGATCGCGGCGGCGGCGCCGAGGAGGAGCCGCCCGACGAGACCGGCCGCTTCGACCGGGACTCGCTGACGCTGGGGACGTAGCCCCGCCGCGTCGGCCTCCGGCACCGGAAGCTACGAGCGGAACTCCTCCACCGAGCCGGCGCCTTCGCGGACGATCTCGGGCGGTGACTTGGTGAGGTCGATGACCGTCGTCGGCACCATCCCGCCGCCACCCGCGTCGAGGACCATCGCGAGCCCCTTGAACGCGGCGTCGATCTCGTGCGGGTCGACGTAGGGATCTTCGCCTGGGTGCGCGGCGGTGCTCGAGATGATGGGTCGCGCGAGCTCGCGCGCGAGCGCCCGCGCCGCCTCGCACGCCGGGACGCGGATGCCCACCTGCTTGCGCCGCATCTGGACGAGCTTGGGCACCTCGCGCGTCGCCTCGAGGATGAACGTGTACGGCCCCGGCAGGAAGCGGCGCAGCACGCGGTAGACCTGGTTGTCGACGATCGCGTATCGCGCGATGTCCGAGAGGTCGGGGCACACGAAGGCGAGCGGGTGCGACCGGTCCATCGCCTTGATGGAATAGAGTCGCTCGACGGCGTGCTTGCTCGTGAGGTCGCACCCGAGGCCGTAGACCGTGTCCGTCGGGTACGCGATGACCCCGCCGTCCTCCAGCGCGTCGACCGCGCGCCGGATCTTGCGTGGCTCCGGGTGGTCGGGGTTGATCGAGAGGAGCATCGCGGGGCGCGCTGGGGCGAGAATCGGCGGCGGGCGTAGCTCGGATTTTCGCGGGAGTCACGCGCCATGCACGCACTGCTACGCTCTCCCGACGGCAGCAGTTGGGGCCTCCATCCGCGCCGCCCTCGTGAACCCCATGACGCTCGTCGAGCTCGACCTTCCCCTCCCCGCGCTGCGCTTCTTCGCCTTCGCGTGGGGGGCCCTGTGGGGGAGCTTCGTCAACGTCGTCGTCTACCGCGTGCCGCGCGAGATGAGCGTCGTGCGCCCGGGGTCGCACTGCCCGGGGTGTGGCGCTCCGGTGGCCGCGTACGACAACATCCCGATCCTCTCGTGGCTCCTCCTCCGCGGGAAGGCGCGCTGCTGCGGCGTGCGCATCTCGCCGCGCTACCTCGTCGTCGAGGCGCTGAGCGGCCTCATCGCGCTCGCGGTCTTCGAGGTCATCGTCCGACCCCTCCCCGGCGACACGACGCTGGTCCACGCCGGGTCCATGTTCCTCTCCGACTTCGCGCTGGCGATGGCGCTCGTCTCGGCCGCCTTCATCGACGCGGAGCACATGTACCTGCCGGACGCGATCACCCTCGGCGGCACGCTCTTCGGTCTGCTCACGCCGAGCCTGCGCGGCCTCGGCTGGACCGACGTGCTCCTCGGCGCGGGCATCGGCTTCGTGGGCGTCTGGCTGCCGTTCGTGGTCGGCTACAAGGCGCTGCGCGGCCGCGCGGGCATGGGCCTCGGCGACGCCAAGCTCGCGATGCTCGCCGGCGCGTGGTTCGGTTGGCCCGGGGTCGCGTTCGCGATCTTCGCCGGCGCGATGCAGGCGACGGTCGCGGCGGCGATCGTCTACCTCGTCAAGGGCAAGATCGAGGAGCCGGAGAGCGTGATCAAGGATCGCGAGGAGCTGCAGAAGGCCGCCGCCGAGGGCGACGAAGAGGCGAAGGAGCTCATGGAGATCGATCCGCTGGCGACCGCGCCGGAGGAGGGGGTCATGGCGGCGAGGCTCCCGTTCGGGCCGTTCCTGTGCCTCGCGATCATCGAGTGGATGCTGGGGCGCGAGTGGATCGCCGACCGGTGGCTGCCGTGGCTGGGGATGTGACGGGGCCGGAGTTACCATCGGTCCATGGATGAGGCGGCGCGCGCGAAGCTCGAGAGCGACGCCCGCGCGCTCTGCGAACGCGGCGACCACGCGGGAGCCGCCACGCTGGCGGTGAAGGGCTACGGCCCGGAGATCTTCGGCTTCCTCGTCGCCGTCCTGCACGACGACGTCGAGGCCGGCGAGGTCTTCGCGGAGCTCGCGGAGGCCCTCTGGCGCGGCCTGCCGGGGTTCGCGTGGGAGAGCACGCTGCGCACGTGGTCGTACGCGATCGCCCGGAACCTCATTCGCACCCGGCGGCGCGACGCGGCTCGCCAGCGGCGAAACCGGCCCCGCGCCGGGGACTCGGCGCTCGACAACGTGGCCCAGGAGGTCAGGACGCAGACCCAGGCCTTCCTCCGCACCGAGACCAAGACGCGGCTGCAGGCCCTGCGCGACGCCCTCCCCGAGGAGGACCGGATGCTCCTCGTCCTCCGCGTCGACCGCCAGCTCGCGTGGAACGAGCTCGCGCGCGTGCTCGCGGAGAGCGAGGGCGACGCCCCCCTCGACGAGGCCGCCATCGCCCGCGAGGCAGCCCGCCTGCGGAAGCGCTTCCAGCTCGTGAAGGATCGGCTGCGCGAACAGGCGAAGAAGGAAGGCCTGATCGACTGAGGACGCGTCCAGAGTCGACGCAGGAGCCGTCCGAGTCTGAACGGCTCTCGACTACTTGCGCTTCTCCATCGGGACGTAGTCGCGCACCGTCGGCCCGGTGTAGATCTGCCGCGGACGCGCGATCTTCGTCGTCGGGTCCTCCATCATCTCCTTCCAGTGGGCGATCCAGCCCGGAAGGCGACCCAGCGCGAAGAGCACGGTGAACATGTTCGTCGGAAAGCCCATCGCCCGGTAGATGATGCCCGAGTAGAAGTCGACGTTCGGGTAGAGCTTGCGCTCGATGAAGTAGCTGTCCTTGAGCGCTGCCTCTTCGAGCCCCTTGGCGATGTCGAGGAGAGGGTCCTTGATGCCGAGTGCGCCGAGGACGCGATCTGCGGCGGCCTTGATGATCTTCGCCCGAGGATCGAAGTTCTTGTAGACGCGGTGGCCGAAACCCATGAGGCGAAACTTCGAGTCCTTCTGCTTCGCGAGATCGATGTACTTACCGACGTTGCCGCCGGCGGCGTGGATCGACTCGAGCATCTCGATGACTTCCTGATTCGCTCCGCCGTGAAGAGGGCCCCAGAGCGCACAGATGCCCGCCGAGATGGACGCGAAAAGGTTGGCCTTTGCGCTACCGACCATCCGAACGGTCGACGTGGAGCAATTCTGCTCGTGATCCGCGTGCAGGATCAGAAGAAGGTTCATCACCTTCACGACCTCCGGGTCGACCTCATATGGCTCGGACGGGACGCTGAACATCATGTTCAGGAAATTCCCGCAATAGGAGAGCGAGTTTTTCGGGTAGACGAAGGGCTGCCCGATCGACTTCTTGAAGGCAAACGCCGCGATCGTCCGCAGCTTCGCGAGGAGGCGAGCGATCGTAATTTCCACCTGGGACTTGTTATCGACGTCGAGCGCGTCCGGGTAGAAGCTCGAGAGCGAGACGACCATCGACGACAGGACGGCCATCGGGTGAGCCGTCGACGGGAAGCCGTCGAAGAAGCGCTTCATGTCCTCGTGAATGAGGGAGTGACGCGTGAGCCGAGTCGAAAATGTACGCAGGTCTTCCTCGTTCGGCAGATGGCCGTAGATGAGGAGGAAGCTCGTCTCGACGAACGTCGAGTGCTCGGCAAGCTGCTCGATCGGGATTCCTCGATAGCGGAGGATCCCTTTCTCGCCGTCGAGAAATGTGATCGCGCTCCTCGTCGACGCCGTGTTCATGAATGCGGGGTCGAGCGTGACGACTCCCGTCTTGGCGCGAAGGTTTTGTATGTCGACGGCTCTCTCGCCCTCACTCCCAACGGTCAAGGAGGCTTCGAAGGTAGTCTCACCCAGTTTGAGCACGGCTTTGTCCGACACGGGGCCTCCAAAATCCTGACGGATTCTTTGATCGGGTAGGCGATCATATCCGATTGACGCAGGATGTCATCTAGTGCGAGGGCGGTCACGCGCCCGTTGCATCGCCACTCCCTCGCTCAGCCGCGGACGTGGTGAGCCTCAGGTCCGCCATTTTCTGCGCTCGTCTGCGTGGAGGTGCGCGAGCCTACGCTGCTCCTGCACGAAGGACCCATACGGCCTCGGAATTCGCGCGTCGTCGGCCAGAGCATAGAGCAC
>JBEKGQ010000300.1:0-8192 GCA_050012715.1 Polyangiaceae bacterium | reverse complement strand
CCCGTCGCGCGCCAGCCGGCGGGCCCTCAGCTCGTCAGCCAGGAGCGCCACGACGTCGAAGCGACCCGCCGCGGAGGCCTCGGTCAGCGCCTTCGCGAGAGCGGCTTCGACGGTGCCGCCGTCCTCCGGGACGGGACGTGATTGATCCAAAGCTCGATCCAATGGCGCTTCGTTCAGTAGGGCATCGGCACCCGTTGAGGGGGTACCCTTACCTCCAACCGTGCGATGTCCCGACGACGCCCCATCAACACGCGCCCCTCGGTCGCTTTCGAATCCCGCCCTCTCCGCAGGCTTTTTCCTAAAGGTTCCACGCCTCCAGCTCTGTCGGCGCTGCTCGTTGGATCCGTTGTTGGATTCCAATCCCCGCCTGCTCAGGTGCGGCGAGGAGCATCGGGAGCGGGCGGCAAGACGGCGCCGAAGCCGTCCCGCACCGCCTCGGCCTGACGGATGTAGCCCTCGGTCGTCGAGAAGGCGGCGTGCCCGCCGCGCTGTTTGATCTTCAGCAGATCGTCCCCGACGGGCACCACGTTGCCACCGGCGGGCGCACCACTGCCACCCGCGGGCGCACCACTGCCACCCGCGGGCGCTCCATTGCCACCCGCGGGCGCACCATTGCCACCCGCGGGCGCACCATGGCCACCGGCAGGCACACGATTGCCACTGACGGGCGCACCATTGCGCCCCGCGGGCGCAACGGTGCCACCGCAGGTGACACCGTTGCCACCGCCGGCCACAATGGGGGCATGCCCGGGCGCACCGTCGATACTCGAGGCTCCTCGCGTCGCCCGCCGCGAAGCAGCGGCGACCCCGAAGTGAACTCACGCGCCTCGAAGCTCGTCGAAGCCCTGGTCGAATGGCGGACGCACGCCGGCAAGTCGCAGGCGGACACCGCCGAGCGGCTCTCCATCTCCCGCCGGGTGTACGCGCTCTTCGAGGCCGGTCGCTGGCTCCCGCCCCACCGGGAGCGGCACTTCTTCGCTCACACGCTGCACGCCCTCGATCCGCGCCTCGGCGACGGGTTCGCCCGCGCTTGCGGGACGACCGGCGAGGCCCTGGGCCTCCCGAAGCCCGCCCTCGTGTCGGCGCCGAGCCCCGCTCAAGCCCGCGCCGCCTACGACGCCGCCGTCTACTCGGCCGCCGAAGAGACCGAGGTTCCCCCGAGGACCGCTCGCGCGCTCGTCGCGGCCGCCCTCACGAAGCTCCACGAGGCCGGGGTGGCGATGGATCAAGCCGAGGGCCTCGGCCGGCGAGCCTGACTGACGCGCGGAATCGACCGCGGGGCGGAAATACTTCCGGCCAAAATCGCCTGGTTCCCGTTAACACAGGTGAGGGGAACGAAGAGCCCGCCCCTCCCGGCACGAAAAATCGACACGACCCCCGAGCGTATTTCGAGGGGATCGCGCTTGTACCGAGTGAGAGGGCAGCGTCGCGAAGAATCGACCCGAGGTCCGGTCGATTCCTCGTAACGAAATCGCCCCTCGTACGGCCTTCTCTACAGGAGGCGCGGGAAACGCCGCGCGCTCGTATCGCCACGCAGTGCCACCGGAGATCGACCATGACCATGTCCAAGTCCACCAAGAAGCCCTCCACCCCGTCCACCACCACCCCCAGCCCGGCGCCCGTCGCGCCGGCCCCGCCCGACGCGAACGCGGCCCTCGCCGCGGTCGTGCAGCAGGCCCTCACGCAGCTCACTGCCATCGAGACGAGCCTCGGCAGCGGGCCGCCGCTGACGGCGCTCCAGAAGCGTCACGCTGCCCGGATGCGCAAGGGCGGCGCGGCGATCGTGGCGACGATCGCCGCCTTGACGACGAAGACCAACCTCGCGCCGCCCGCGCTGTCGGTGGCGTCGATGACCGCGCAGGCCGGCGCCGCGGCCACCCTGCAGCCGCTGGCCGAAGCCCTGGCCCAGCTCACCCAGCGCGTGGAGGACCTGGTCTTCGCGGCCCAGAGCAGCGCCTGGGTGAGCGCGACCAAGTTCTACGCGATCCTGCGGCGCGAGGCGCCCAGCGATCCCTCGCTGGTCACGGCGCTGCAACCGGTGACGCAGTTCTTCGCCTACCGCCACCCGACGGTGAAGGCGGCCGGGACGCCGACGAAGCGGCAGAAGAAGGCGACGAAGCAGGCCGAGGCCACCCTGGCCAAGGACGCGCCGCAGGACCTCGTGCCGGAGGCGCCCGCCACGCCGGCCACGGCGGCGGCGGCATCGCCCGCGGCCCCGGCCGTCGCGCCCGCGCCGAAGAGCTAGCGCCTCGCGCCCGCCGCTCACGCTCCCCCCGCCCTGCTCCACGGGGCGGCGGGGGGCGCCGCGTCAGGTGAGATCCATCACCCGCTGCTCGAGCCCGCGTCCCTTCGACACGCCGCTGATCCGGACCTGCGCGTGCAGGAGGATCCACAGCACGTGGCCGATGACCGTCTCCGCGTCGGCCTTGCTGCGCTCGAACGACACGATGAGCTCGCGCGCCTCGTCGTCGAAGTCGACGCTCCGCACCATCGCCAGCTCCTGGAGCTTCGCGATCGGCACCTGGCCCGGCTGCGTGCCGCGCTTCGTCCCCGCCGCGACGCGCACGCGCACCTCTTCGTTCGCCGCCGTCAGCTCGTTCATCGCCCCCGACGCGACGACGCGCCCGCGATCGAGGATCGCCGCCGCGTCGCAGATCTCCTCGAGCTCCTGCAGGTTGTGGCTGCTGATGATGATCGTGCAGCGGCCCTTCTTCACCTTGATGAGCTGCCGCATCTCGTACGCGACGCGCGGATCGAGCCCCGCCGTCGGCTCGTCGAGGAGCACCACGTCCGGCTCGCCGAGGAACGCCTGCGCCAGCGCCACGCGCTTCGCCATGCCGTGCGACAGGCTGCCGCAGCGCTGCGACCACCACTCCTTGCCCTCGACGTCCGCCAGCGCCTGCCGCGCCAGGCCCTCGGCCTTGTCCGCCGGGTAGTCCTGCAGGCGCGCCATGTGGACGAGGAACTCGCCGACGCGGTCGTTCGCCGGGAGGAGCGCGTCCTGCGGCAGGACGCCCACCCGCGACCGCAGCTCGTCGACCGCGCTCGGCTTGAAGCCGAGGATCTCGACCGAGCCCTCGCTCGGCTGGAGGTAGCCCGCCATCATCGAGAACGTCGTCGTCTTCCCCGCGCCGTTCGGGCCGATGAGGCCGTAGACGTGGCCCATCCCGATCGTCAGCGTCACCTCGTCGACCGCCGTCTTCGCGCCGAAGCGCTTCGTCAGCTTGCGGAGGTGGACCGCGGTCTCGACGTCCTTCTTCTTCTTTTTCTTCTTCTCGCCCGTCTTGTCGTCCGCGTAGGGCGAGCGCGGCACCTCGCCGTCGCCGAGGGCTTCCTTCTTCTCCACGGGGCTCTCGGGCATGCCCTCTTCGGTCGCGGTCTCTTCTTCCTGCTCGTCGAGCTTCTCGTCGGCGACTTCCACTAGATGTCCCTCCGCTGGAAGAGAGCGGCCCCCGCCGCGTTGGCGAGGACCACGAAGCCGATGAGGACGCCGAGCGCGGTCAGCACCTTCGTCGTCTCCGGCGACAGGAGAAGCGTGTCGTACGTGTTCGGGTAGAGGTACTCGTACCAGGCCATGTCCTTCTGCACGCCGCTCTCGACGAAGTCGCGCGCACGGACGAAAAACCCGATGAGGCTCACCATCCACATGACGAAGAACGCCACGAACGTCGTGAGGAGCGAGAGGATGGGCGTCTTGAAGCACGAGCTGATGAACGTCGCGATGGCCGCCCACGACCCGGCGATGACGACCGCGACGAGCCAGAAGCGGACGCCCCACGTCATGAGCTGGCCGACGGTGACGTACCCGCGGCTGGCGGCGACGGTGCCGGCGATGACGTTGAGCACGAGCGTGATGAGCGAGACGATCGCCCAGAGGCCGAGCATCTTGCCGGTGAAGTAGGACCAGCGCCGCGTCCGCACCGTCCAGAAGCGAACGCTCCGGTGCTGGAGCTCGCTCGACATGAGGTCGAAGCCGAGGAGCGCGATGAGGAGCGGCCCCAGCCAGACGGTGATCTTGAGGAAGACGAGGAGCGAGGTGGGAATGCTCGCGGCATAGGAGGCGAACGCCGCGTCGCCCGTGGCCTTCTCGATCGCCGCCTTCTTGATCTCGATGTAGGCGTCGCTCGAGGTGATCTTGGCCGCGTCGCGGTCGTTCCCCTCCATCCAGACGCACACGAGCGAGGCGACGAAGGCCCCGAGGAGCGTGAGGATGCCGATGATGATTCCCTTGACGCTGCGCACGCTTCGGCGAAGCTCGCGCGCGACCATCAACCGGATTTCTGTGGCTGGGCTCAAGGCGCGGACACCCTAGACGCAATCCCCCTCGACGTCACGCCCGGGAGGGGCTACGAAGGTCCCGTCGCGGACGGCCGCACGTGTGGCCCTGCCGACGCAGAAGCGTGAACCCCGCCAGGCCCGGAAGGGAGCAACGGTAGCGTGGAAGCGTGTGGCAGGGCCTTATCCTTTCCGCGGGCGGGAGCGGATCCGCTGGCAAGTCCGAGCGAACTGGGCTAGGCAGGAGCTCAGGGCAAGCGCACTCCGCGCCAGCCCAAAGTCTTCCTGTCCCGCCGTCCCCCTCACCGAGGGTGGGCTGGCGGGGTCGCCCGAGGCTCCTCGTTGACCCGTTTTCGTGTGTGCGCGCCCTCGTCGGGTGACGGTCTCCGTCACGACGCGGTGGTGCGTGCGCCGGCGGGCGACGCGGCAGAGCCCCGGGCGGGAAAGCCCCGCTCTACATGGCCAAGAACATTCTCGTCATCTCGTGCGATCTCGCCGAGACACGCGTCGCCCTCATCGAGAACGGCATCATCGCCGAGCTCCACATCGAACGCGGGGGCTCGCACGCTCCCGGCGGAACGGTAGGCGACATCTACCTCGGCAAGGTGACCCGGGTCCTGCCCGGGCTCCAGGCCGCCTTCATCGACATCGGGCTCGAGCGAGCCGCGTTCCTCCACGTGGAGGACCTCATTCGCCCCGACGACTTCGAGACGTACCTCGCCGGAGGGCGCAAGCACGCGCTCGGGACGGGGACGAGCGAGAACAACCAGGAGGCGCCCGACGAGGCGGACGCGGTGGGCGACGCCAACGGCGTGAGCGCCGCCGCCGCGGAGGCGGCCGAGGAGGCCGCCGCGGTCGTGCAGGAGCACGCGGAGGAGGTCGTCGAGGGCAACGCGCCCGAGCCTCCGGCGCCGGTCGAGGGGGGCGAGGCGCCCGACTCGGTCGACGCGAGCGAGGGGGACGACGGCGAGGACGCGCCGGAGCCCGCGGAGTCCGACGAGGATCTCGGGGCGCCCGCCGGAGAGAGCACGGCGGCGCTCGCCGACGCCGGTGAGGACGACGCCGGTGGAGCGGACGAGGACGACACCCCGACCGCGCGCGGCCTCGAGAACCCCGACAGCGACCCGCCGCCGGCGAAGGCGGCGGCCCACGGGCACGCGCCCGCCGCCGAGCCCATCGACGATCTGCTCGACAACCCGAACCTCCCCGGCTTCACGATCAGCGACCTCGGCGCGCCGCCCCCGCAGATCGCGGCCCCGCGGGTCGACGGACGCGGTGACCGCGGCGGCGATCGCGGGCGCGGGCGCGGACGGCGGCGCGGGCGCGGCGGCTCACGCGACGGCGGCGGAGGCGGCGGCGGCGGCGGGCGGGGCGGTCGCAGCTCCGGACGCGAGGGCGATCGCGGCGCGCCGCGGGGTCAGTCTCGTGACGGCGGCGGCCGCGGCGGCAGCCGCAGCGGCGGCGTGCCGGGGCGCCTCTCCAAGTCGACGCCCATCCGCGAGGTGGTGAAGGAGGGGCAGGAGATCATCGTCCAGGTCACCAAGGAGCCCATCAGCACGAAGGGGGCTCGCTGCTCGAGCCACATCTCGCTCCCGGGCCGCTACGTCGTCTACCTGCCGACGCTCGAGCACGTGGGCGTCAGCAAGCGCATCGGCTCGGACAAGGAGCGCGCGCGCCTCCGCGAGACGATCGACAGCATGAAGCCGCCGACCGGCGGGCTCATCGTGCGCACCGTCGCCGAGGGGCTGACGAAGAAGCAGCTGAAGCAGGACGTCGGGTACCTCGTGCGCCTCTGGGGCGAGGTGGCGAAGAACCGCGAGGGCGCGCGCGCGCCGCAGAACCTGCTGAGTGAGCTCGACATCGTGCTCAAGACGGCGCGCGATCTCTTCACCGACGACGTGGACGAGATCGTCATCGACGACAAGGCGCAGTTCGACCGGCTGTCGCGCTTCGTCGAGATGTTCATGCCCGAGCGGCTGAAGGACGTCGTCTACTTCAACGAGGACGAGCCGATCTTCGACGCCTACGGCATCGAGGACGAGATCGGCCGCGCGCTGTCGCGCAAGGTGCCGCTCGCGAGCGGCGGCTACCTCATCATCGACGAGGCCGAGGCGCTGACCGCCATCGACGTGAACACGGGGCGGTTCGTCGGCAAGGGCTCGAAGGACATGGAGGAGACGATCCTCAAGACGAACCTCGAGGCGGTGCAGGAGATCGCCTACCAGCTGCGGTTCCGGAACATGGGCGGGCTCATCATCCTCGACCTCATCGACATGGAGAAGCCGTCGAACCGCGAGAAGGTCCGGCGCGCGCTCGAGGATCACCTGCAGCGCGACAAGGCGAAGACGACCTTGAACCGCATCTCGGATCTCGGCCTCATCGAGATGACGCGGAAGCGCACGCGCGAGAGCCTCGGGCGGCTGCTCCACGAGCCGTGCTTCTACTGCGACGGCACCGGGCACCTGCAGAGCAAGGAGACGATCGCGTACGAGATCCTCCGCGAGATCCGCCGGAAGCGGCAGGACTTGCCGGGCTACTCGGTGCTCGTCAACTGCCACCCGGCGGTGGCGGATCTCCTCACCGGCAGCGAGAAGGCGGTCCTCCAGGAGGCCGAGAAGCGCTACATGCGCCGCATCATGGTGCACGGGCGGACCGAGTATCACCTCGAGCAGTTCGACCTGACGGGTAAGTAGGAGCAGGGAGGGCACGGCCGATGAGCGAGTCGGACAAGGCCAACAAGAGGGACGGCGGGGATCGCGTCACGATCAACAAGGAGTTCGAGTCGTTCGACGCGTTCATCCAGGAGTACGTGACGAACATCTCGCGGACCGGCGTCTTCATCAAATCGCAGACGCCGCTGGCCATCGGGACGCGCGTGAACCTCCGCTTCACGGTCATCATGGACGACATCGAGACCATCGAGGGCGTCGGCGAGGTCGTTCGCACCGAGAAGGATCCCCCCGGGATGGGCGTCGTGTTCCGTGAGCTGTCGGCGTACTCGAAGGGCCTCATCGAGAAGCTCCTGGTGCAGCGGGCGACCGGCGGCTAGCTCGCAAATACACCGGCCCGGTTGACATCTCCCGCCGCGACGGCATTCCATCCTCACCCCAACCCGAGGAGACACCCCCATGGCCTTCACGCTGCCCCCGCTTCCGTACGCCAAGAACGCCCTCGCGCCGCACATCAGCGAGGAGACGCTCGAGTACCACTACGGCAAGCATCACCAGGCGTACGTCACGAACCTGAACAAGCTGATCGAGGGCAAGCCCGAGGCGAGCAAGACGCTCGAGGAGATCATCCTCGCGAGCGAGGGCGGCATCTTCAACAACGCCGCGCAGATCTGGAACCACACGTTCTACTGGAGCTGCATGAAGCCGGGCGGCGGCGGGGCCCCGACGGGCGACCTCGCGGACGCCATCAAGCGCGACTTCGGCGCGTTCGAGAAGTTCTCCGAGGAGCTGTCGACCGCGGCCGCGACGCAGTTCGGCTCGGGGTGGACGTGGCTCGTGCAGGGCAAGGACGGCAAGCTGTCGATCACCCGCACGCCGAACGCGGACCTGCCGATGAAGCACGGGCAGAAGGCGCTCCTCACGATGGATGTGTGGGAGCACGCCTATTACATCGACTACCGAAACGCGCGACCCAAGTACATCGAGACGTTCCTCACGAGCCTCGCCAACTGGGACTTCGCGCTCGAGAACCTCAAGAAGGGGTAGCCGAGGCGGGGCAGCGATGTTGCTGCCACGTCCGAAAACGGCCAGCGTGCACGGAGGGTCCGCGGTAGGAACCTCTCCGTGCCGTTCGATCACGCGTCCTGCTACCGCGCCCTCGTCGCCCACGACGCGCGCTTCGATGGGGTCTTCTTCATCGGCGTGAAGACGACCGGCATCTACTGCCGCCCCGTCTGCCGGGCCAGG
>JBEKGQ010000299.1:0-8235 GCA_050012715.1 Polyangiaceae bacterium | reverse complement strand
CTGCACGTGAATCATGCGCGTGCCGCCGTCCGGCTCGCGCTGCAGCACGCTCGTGAACTGGAGGTCGGTGGCCGAAGCCGAGAAGAGGCCTGTGTTGGCGCCGCCGAGGAACACCTTCGAGCCGTCCTGCGAGAGCGCGAAGCCGAGCATCTGGTCGGACTCGGGAAGCACAAACGCGACCTGGAAGGTGCTCGCGCCGTCGCTGGAGACGAAGAGGCGCGAGGCGCCCGCGGACCGGACGTAGAGGAGGTCCTCGTTGTTGGGGTCCACGGCGGCGATGTAGACCGCGGTCTCGGTGTTCGGATCGAGGGGCGTCTGGTGCTCGGTCCAGGTCTGCCCGCCGTCGCTGCTCGCGAAGATGGACGTCGTGCGGGCCATGCCCTCGCCGCGGTACGCCGACACGTAGATGCGCATCGGATCGGTCGGTGCGACCTCGAGCGTCGTCACCGTCGCCTGGGGATCGATGGTGCCGGTGATGGCCCAGGTCACGCCGTCGTCGGTGCTCGTGAAGACGTGTTGCAGGTAGCCCTCGCCGCCGTCGACGCCCGCGTCGGGCTCGAAGGTCGAGGTGATGGCCAGCGCCGTGTCCGTGTCGTTCGGCGGGACGTCGAGGTCCTTCACGAGCTGGCCCGCGAGCGCGCCGCCCTGGCGGGTCCAGTTGCAGCCGGTGTCCACCGAGATCTCGAGCCCGAGGGAGATCCCCGTGATCAGCGTCTCGTTCTTGACGAGCGCATAACTCGGGTCCTCGTTCGACGTCGGCGGCAAGCCGATGGCGTCCTCGCAGAACCACTGCCAGGTCGTCCCGTAGTCGTAGGACCGCAGCAGACCGAAGGTCGTCCGCTCCATGATGAGCTGCGGGTTCGACGGCGAGAAGAGAATCTGGTTCGAGGCCGGGAACCGCCCGTTGGCGGATGCCCCGGGGGCCACGGCGAGCACGAACGACGCGGCCGCCGCGGCAAGCAAGGCTCTGCGCACGCGACAAGCTTAGCCCGCGCGCACGGCTGCGACGAGCCACTCGGCGTCGCCGATGGGCTCCGTCCGCGCCATCCACGCGGGACCGAGCGCGGCCATCCACTCGGCCTCCGACAGCAGCCGGGTCTCGATGCGCGCGCCCGTGGCGGGATCCTCGAAGATCGCCGTCGCCGGTCCGGTGCGCGTCACGCGAGGGTCGGCCGCGGCGCGTTCGAGCCACGACGGGGAGGGCACCTCGGCGAGGAAGGCTCCCCCCGCGCGAACGACGCGCGCGAGCTCGCGCGCGAGCCGGGCCATCGCACCGTCGTCCGGCGGATGCGCGAGCGTTCCGTGGAGGGCGATCGCCGCGTCGAAGGCGCCGGTCTCGAATGGCAGGGGCCCCCAGAGGTCGGCCTCGACGAGTGGAACGGGGCGGGTCCTTCGCGCGCATCGCTCGAGCATGGCGGGCGCGAAGTCGACGCCGGTGGGCGCGTAGCCGGCGTCGAGCAGAGTGGTCAGCTCACGCCCGGTGCCGACGCCGAGATCGAGCACGCGAGCGGGCGGGGGCGGGAGCTCGCGCGTGACCCTCCGCATGCGCGTGCGCGACTCGTCGGAGGGCAAGCCGTACTCGCGCTCGTAGCGACCGGCGATGGCGTCGAAGAACCGCCTCGCGTCACCACTCATCGCCGGACGAGCTCGCAGTAGGCGAGGTACATCGCCTCGTGGATTCCCGCGAGCGAGATGGCGTTGCCGAGCAACCGGGCGCGCTCGGCGACCGTCCAGGGCTTGGCCGGGATCCGCTTGGCGCCGCGTCGGTGGGCGGCACCGAGGAGCGCGCCGAGGTGGCGCGCGAGGGGCTCGAGATCGCCTTCGCGGAGCGTCGTCCAGTCGAGCTTGTCCTCCTGCGGGGCGAGGCGTCGCACGAACATCGACGAGCCCCGGAGCTTGCTCGTCCCGATCATCCTCGGCGGGTGCGCGACGCACGCGCGAAGACCGGTCGCGACGCGCTCGGCGGGGTCGAGCTTCGGTGGCTTCACCAGAACGGCCGCGGAGGGCACGTCCTCCTCCTTCATGTCGAAGATCCACCCGCCGTCGACCCCTCCCTTGCCGCGCACGAGGATCGCGATCCGCAGGCACCCCAGGCTGCCCGTCCCGGCGACCCGGAAGGCCGCGTCGTCGATCACCTCGACCGCCTCGGGCGGTGGGCGCTCGGCGTCCGGCAGGCGCTTCACGTACTTGGCGAACGCCCGCTCGGCCTTCGCGCGGAGCTTGTTCGAAACGCTCTCGTAGCGCGTCCCCCGTACGAACCTTCGCTCCTCCCCGACGACACGCGTCCGGGCGTCGAGGAGCTCCTTGCGGGTGCGCCTCTGCACCTTCTCGATCAGCGACATCACGCATTGCGGTGCGGGGGGCGTCTTCTTCCGGTGGAAGACGGCTCCGACGTACGCCTCGACCAACGCGTCGCACAGGCTCAGCGTGCGCCCCCCATCGAGACCGATCTCCCGCCCGCCGAGGATGAGGCTCGTGGCCAGGCGGACGACGTCGAATCGCCACGGCCCGACGAAGGTGTCGTCGAAGTCGTTGAGGTCGAAGACGACCCGCTCCGCGGCGTGCGACTCGCGGGTCTCCTTCACCGAGAGGGCGCCGGTACGGAAGGCGCCGAAGTTCTCCAGGTGGCAGTCGCCCACGAGCCATCCTTCGCCGCGCGGGCCTTCGGCCAGGCTCGGGTGCTCGTCGAGCAGCTCGTAGAAGAGGGGAGCGGCGCCGCGAAGGAGCGCGAGGGGCGACGCGCTCATCCGCTCGCCCTTGTGCTTCAGGAGGTGCGGGTAGCGCGACGTCTTCTCGCGGTCGATCTCGAGTTGCCGGCGCGCGAGGCGGAGAGGGTCGATGGCGAGCATGAGGGCGAGTAGCCTACCGGATGTCCCGAGATGCTGTGGGTCGCCCGTGGTCTCGAAGAAGGTCGGTACCAGGGTCCCCTCGCGGGCTCCTTGGCCGCGGCCTGGGCGGAGGTCTCGGCCCGAGCGTTGGCGCGTCCGCTGAGGGTCCCGGCGCATGTGCGCGTGGTCGCGGTGGGCGGCGCGACCCTGGGCGGATCGGGGAAGACACCGCTCGCGATCGCCTCCGCGAGGGAGCTCGCCCGTCAGGGAGCACGCGTGGTCCTCGTGGGGCATGCGTACTCCGCGCGACCGACCCACGCCCGCTTCGTCTCGCCGGGCGACGCGCTGGACGAGGTGGGCGACGAGGGCTTGCTCGCCGCTCGTGCGCTCGAGCGGCACGGGGTGCGCGTCGTGGTCGCTCCCTCCCGCGCGCGAGCGGTCGAGCTCGCGTCGAGCGTCGCGGACGTCCTCGTGATCGACGGTGTCCTCCAGACGGCGCCGTCGCGAGCCACCCTGTCGCTGCTGGCGGTCGACGTGGACGAGCCGTGGGGGCGCGCGAGCGCCGTGCCCCCGAGAGGCGACCTTCGCGCACCCGTCGCCGCGCTCCTCGCCACGGCCGATCGCGTCGTTCGCGTGGGCGAAGGCTCGCCCGACGTCAGCTGCCTCTCGCGCGGCGCTCGCCTCGGCGAGTCCCTCCTCTCCTGGGATGCGCTGCGCCCCTTGCGCGTGGGCCTCGCATGCGCTCTCGCGCGCCCGACGCGCCTGTTGCGCTCCCTGGCTCGCCACGGCATTGTCCCAGTCGCCACCGCCTTTGCCCGGGACCATCACCGGCTGAGCCCGCGCTTGCTTCGGGCTCCGGTCGACGTCTGGCTGTCCTCCGAGAAGTGCGCCTTTCACATCCCGCCGAGGCGCGTACCTCTCGCCACCTTCGAGCACGAGGTGGTCTGCGCCCGGGTGCTCGCGGAGGCGCTCGTGCGGGCGCTGTCCTTCGCGCACCTTGACCCGCGTCGTGACCAGCAATAATCTCAAAAGTCACGAGTAATTGGGGGGGATTCACCGCCCGCCCAGCGAAAGCACCCCCACGGCGACGAGGCCGCTGCGAGTGAGCGAGTCCGAGGAGAAAACTCGAGTCACAGCCATCGTGCAGAAACCGCTCGGGGGCGTCGATGGCACCCCGAAGGGAAACGACTGCCTGGTGGTCATCTACACGAAGGAGCCGACGCTCCTCGGGCGGCGGTTTGTCCTCGATTCGAGCCCCATCCGCATCGGGCGTGGTGCGGAGAACCACATCGTGCTCGAGGGCGACAGCGTGTCGCGTCGCCATGCGCACTTCGAGCAGCGCAGCGGCGCCTGGTGGTGCGTCGACGACGGGTCGACCAACGGCTCCTACGTGAACGACGAGCAGATCATGCGCGAGGCGCGCATGGCGAACGGCGATCGCATCAAGATCGGGCCGACCATCTTCAAGTTCCTCAGCGGGCAGGACGTCGAGGCCCAGTACCACGAAGAGATCTATCGGATGACCATCATCGATGGTCTGACGCAGGTCCATGTGAAGAGGTACCTCCTCGAGGCTCTCGACAAGGAGCTGATGCGCGCGCGGCGTCACCAGCGCGAGCTCAGCTTCCTGATGCTCGACATCGACCACTTCAAGAAGATCAACGACGTCCACGGCCACCTGGCGGGCGACTACGTCCTCAAAGAGGTGGCTCGCCTCATCCAGCAGCGCATCCGTCGCGACGAGGTGCTCGCGCGCTACGGCGGCGAGGAGTTCGCGATCATCCTGCCCGAGACGACGCTCGAGGGCGCGTGCGCACTGGCCGAGGGGCTGCGCGAGAAGATCGAAGAGAGCCGCTTCGTGTTCCAGGGCGAGACGATCCGCGTGACGATTTCCATCGGCGCGGCGCTGCTCGTTGAGGACCATCGCGCGAGCCTCGACCTCATCAAGAAGGCGGACGAGAAGCTCTACGAGGCCAAGCGCGCCGGACGCAACCGCGTGCTCTCGTGAGTCGCGCGGCCGGGGATCACGGGGGGCAGGAGCTGCCCGACGTGCGCGTGCGGCCGCCGGGGCCGCGATCGCGCGAGCTGGGGGCACGGCTTGCCGCGGCCGAGTCGCCGTCCGTCGACGCGCGGAGGGTGACGCGGGAGAAGGACAGCGGCGCGGACCAGGCGCCCATCGTCTATGCCTCGGCGCGAGGGGCCAACGTGCTCGACACGGACGGCAACCGCTACGTCGACCTCGCCGCCGGCTTCGGTGCGCTGTTGCTCGGGCACGCGCGGCCCGAGGTCGTGTCGGCGGTCGAGGAGCAACAGCGACGACTTGGGCTCGCCCTCGGCGACGTCTACGGGTCGGAGGCCAAGCTGGCGCTCTGCGAGCGGCTGGCGAAGCTCTACCCGGTTGCGGGGGCGCGCGTCATGCTCGGCGCGAGCGGGGCGGACGCGGTGACCGCGGCCTTGAAGACGGCGGTGCTCGCGACGGGGCGGCCCGGCGTCGTCGCGTTCGGCGGCGGCTACCACGGGCTGTCGTACGGTCCCCTGGCGGCGTGCGGGTTGCGACCGAGCTTCCGCGAGCCTTTCGCGGAGCAGCTCAACGCACACGTCACGTTCGCGCCGTATCCTGGCGCCTCGATGGATGCGTCGGTGGCGGCGGTGAGGGCCGCCCTCGCCCGCGGGGACGTCGGCGCGGTGCTCGTCGAGCCGATCCTCGGCCGTGGAGGCTGCGTGGTCCCTCCGCCCGGGTTTCTCGCCGTGCTCCGCGCCGCCTGCGACGACGCGGGCGCGCTCCTCGTCTGCGACGAGATATGGACCGCGCTCGGACGGAGCGGCGCGTGGCTGGCGAGCGTCGACCAGGGCGTCGTCCCCGACGTCGTGTGCCTTGGCAAGGGGCTCGGTGGCGGGCTGCCCCTGAGCGCCTGCGTCGGCAGCGCGCGCTCGATGGCGGCGTGGGGCGCGCACGGCGGGACGACGATTCACACCGCGACCCACTTCGGCGCGCCGCCGGCGTGTGTGGCCGCGCTCGTGACGCTGGATCTGCTGGAACGGGAGCACCTGGTCGACCGCGCGAAGACCGCGGGCGCGAGCTGGATGGGCCGCCTCCGGGAACGCACGGTGGGTCTGGGCGTGCGTGACGTCCGCGGGCGGGGCCTCATGGTGGGCGTCGAGCTGGACGGTGGCGCGCCGCGCGCACTCAGCGTGACGCGGCGTCTGCTCGAGCACGGATGGATCGTGCTGACGGGCGGGGCGAACGGCGACGCGCTGACGCTGACGCCTCCGCTCGACACGCCGGGTGCCCTGCTGGACGCGTTCGCCGACGCCCTGGCCAGTGCGCTCCGCGCATGAGCCGGACCGGTGCGCGGCGCGAGAGCGACTCATTGCACGGGCGAGCCCGTGCGATGGTGACGGCGTTCGAGCACGGTGCGCCGATGCCGGAGCCCTTCGACGCTCTGGCGGTCGACCTGGCGCGCTTCCAGGTGGCGAACGTCGCGGGGTACGCGAGGCTGTGCGCGGCGCGGGGCGTCGACCCGGCGCGCCTGGCGTGCGCGGGGGATGCGCCCGCCGTCCCGACGGACGCCTTCAAGCGAGCCCACGTCTTCGCGTTCGACGCCGCCGACGCTGCGGCGACCTTCCGCACGAGCGGCACCACACTGGGCGCTCGTGGCGTGCACTTCATGCGCGACGTGGCGACCTACGACGCGGCGGCGCTCGCCTTCGGTCGATCGATGCTCGCGCGCGAGCTCGACGACACGGTGCCCGTCGTCGTCGTCGGTCCCTCCGCGGACGAAGCGTCCGACTCTTCGCTCGCGCACATGTGCTCTCGCTTCGTTCGCGCCCTGGCGCCGCGGCCCGATGCGCCGACGTACTTCGTCCGCGACGGAGCGCTCGACCTCGACGGCCTGCGCTCGCGCATCGCCGCCCTCGCTCCCGGACCACCGGCGCTCCTCCTGGCCACGAGCTTTGCGCTCGTGCATCTGCTCGATGCGCTGGGTGGGGAGACGCTGCCGATGCCACCGGGCAGTCGCGTGATGCAGACCGGAGGTTTCAAAGGCAAGTCGCGCGAGGTCGCCGCCGACGAGCTGCGGCGCGACGTGGCGCAGGCGTTCGCCGTCGCGGAACGTGCGGTGATCGGCGAGTACGGGATGACCGAGCTGTCGAGCCAGTTCTGGGAGGGGACGCTGGTCGACGAGCGCGCGCGGCACGGCGTGTACCGGGCGCCGCCCTGGGCGCGCGTCGTGGCGGTCGATCCTGAGACGCTGGCGCCGGTGCCGCGAGGCGAGGTCGGTATCGCCCGGATCGAGGATCTCGCGAACGTCGACAGCGCCTTCGCCGTGCTCACCCAAGATCGGGTGAAGAGCCTCGACGATGGGTTCGAGCTGCTGGGACGGGCCCCGGGAGCGCCGCCCCGAGGGTGCTCGATCGCGCTCGACGAGATGCTGTCGTCGGCGGAGGGCGACCGGTGAGCCGGAGCCTCGACGCTCGCATGCGCGACGTGGAGGATCTGCTCCGGTGCGCCCGCGCCGTGTACGAGCGAAGAGCGGCCCTCGCGCCCGCGATCGCAGCGGCGTCGGGGCTCTCGGAGCAAGGGGTGGAGCTCGGGTTCGCTTCTTTCGAACGCGACGCGACGGAGGGGGAGCTGCGGGCGCTGGTTACCGCCGCCGGAGACGCGGACCGCGTGCACGTCGTGCTGTCGGCGAACGTCTTCGTGGCACCCCTCCGTGCGATCGCCGTTGCGCGCGCGGCCGCCCGCCACGTCACGGTGAGACCGTCCCCGCGTGATCCTTCGCTCACCCGAGCCATCCTCGAGGAGAGCGCGGCGGCGGGAGACGACGCGCTCGTCGAGGTGGGCGAGCGCGACGTGTCGAGCATCACGGCGGGAGAGGTCCACGTGTACGGCCGCGATGCCACGATCGCGGCCGTCCGCGCCCGCGTCCGGCCGGGCGTGGTGGTTCGCGGTCACGGCGCGGGCATGGGCGTGGCGGTCGTCTCGCCGGGGGCGGACCTCGTCGCGGCGGCGGACGCTCTGGCGCTCGACGTCGTCGCCTTCGATCAGCGGGGATGCCTCAGCCCGCGCGTCGCCCTCGTCCTCGGGTCCCCGGGACGGGCCGAGAGCTTCGCCGAGGCTCTGCACGCGGCCCTGCGTGCCACCGGAGAGGGGACTCCTCGGGGAACCCTGTCGGTCGACGAACGCGCCGATGCGCGGCGGTGGCGTGATGCCTCCGCGTTCGCCGGCCGCCTGTGGGACGCGACCGACCACGCGGTGGCGCTCGCTCCCGGCGCGGCGCCGGTCTCCGTGGCTCCGGTGGGGCGTCACGTGACCGTGGTCCCGGCGGCGACCAAGGACGCAGCCATCGCCGCGATGGCTCCGATGGCTCGCTTCGTCGTGAGCGTGGGCACGGACGACCCGGGCGCC
>JBEKGQ010000298.1:0-10356 GCA_050012715.1 Polyangiaceae bacterium | reverse complement strand
GACCTCGGCACGCCTGGCACGCTACCGACCGCCGGGGTCCTCTACTCGTGCGTGGGCGGCCTCATGGACGCACCGGCGTGGCTCGACACGACGTGCAACAGCAGCAGCTGCCCGTCGGCGACGGCGTGGATTGCCGGCCCGAGCACGTTCGCGCTGAGCAAGATCGGCCTCGACACCATGTACTTCGGCCCCTCCGGGCAGACCTTCGCCCCCGCCGCCGCGCCCTACTTCACACCGCAGCAGCTCCAGAGCTTGACGGCCTACGGGCCCATCACGCTCGAGGCGAACGTCTCCGAGATCAACCCCGACGTCTACTTCGAGGCGGGCAATCATTATCCGTGCTCGTCGAGCCATTCGATCTATCTGACGATCTCGCGCGACTGGACCTCCGGAATCGGTCCCTCGACGAAGGCGGGCGACAGCGCCACGGCGCGCCTGTCGACCGAGAACGACTCGTTTTGGCCGGATCCGCAATATGCATCGATCCATCGTCGCTACGTCGACGCCAACGGCTGGGAGACGAGCTCCGCGACCTACCTCGGGGGCGCGCTCCTCGACATCGCCACGTCCACGCCCATCGCGTCGGGGAGTCGTACGACGGATGACCTCGACGCGGTCTGGGTGGACCAGAAGGGCACGCTGACCGACGCGCACTGGCTCGATCAGACCGCCCCCACGACGGTGAGCGTCGTCGGCGGAGGTTCGGCGTCGTCCCCTCCGGCGGGGGCCGAGGTCACGCTCGCGAGCCCGACGCCGGGCTCGCTGGCGGCGTTCTACGTCGCGACGAACGGCGCGGTGTACGAGGTGGCCTATACGTCGACCGGCGGCTGGGGCGCGCCGGTGGCGGTGACCGCGACGAGCGCCGCCACCCCCGGGGGCGGCGTGGCCGCGGTGGCGCGGACGCCCACGACCCTCGACGTCTTCTTCGTCGGGACGAACGGCGCGCTCGAGGATGGCTCGTCGTCGAACGGTGGAGTGACCTGGACGACCACGGCGGTGTCACCGGCCGGCGTCGCGCCGGCGGGCGCCCACGTGAGCGCGGCCTCCCCGACGACCGAGAACCTCGATGCGTTCTTCGTCGGCGTCAGCGGCGCGCTCTACCAGGCGAGCTGGAGCCCGACGGTCGGCTGGTCCACGGTCCCGGTCTCCGCGACCGGCCTCGCGCCCGCGGGACAGGCCGTCACCGCCGTCTCGCGCGTGTACACGAACCTCGACGTGGTGTTCATCGGCAACGGCGGCCGCCTCTACTGGGCGCGTTCGAAGGACACGTCGTCCGAATGGGCCCAGGGCGGCACCTGGACGGTCTCCGCGCTGTCGGACGAGACGACCGCCGGTTACAACCCGTCGATCGTCGCGCGGACGAGCGAGAACCTCGATCTCTACTTCCAGGACGTCTTCGGCCAGCCGTACACCGGCACCTGGAGCTCGAACACCAACACGTGGACGATTTCGCTCATCCCGCCCCCGCCGGCGCAGAACTGCGTCCCCGCGAGCACGTGCAGCACGGAGTTCGTCCCCCCGGGCTACACCGGCGAGCCGCTGCAAGAGACCATCTCGGTGACCTGCACGACCCCGCCGACGTCGGTCCAGCAGCTCCAGGGCGTCACGTGGGTCTCGCTGCCGGGGTTCGTCCCGAACGCGAGCTACCCGGCCGGGACGACGCCGGACGTCTACGGCATCGGCGCCCAATCGAGCCTCGGCGCGACGACGTCGGGCGCCCCGGTCGGCTCGACGCAGACCATCCGGGCTTGCACGGCGTCCTCGTGCGACCTGCCGACCGAGCTCTCGATCGTCGACTGCTGCACGCCGCTCACGTGCGAGGGCCGCTGCGGCGCGCTGAGCCCTGGATGCGGGGGGGCCACGCTCGAATGCGGTGGCTGCGCCTCGGGCCTCTATTGCACGAGCAACGTTTGCTCGAAGTGCCCCATCAGCACGTGCCCCTCTGGCGAGGTCTTCGACGCGGCGGCCTGCACGTGCGCCCCGGCGCCGAAGATCTGCATCTGCGGCGGCACGTACCCAGCGTGCAAGACCTGCCAGTAGCGGCCAAGGATGCCGAAACCTCGCGTTGTGCAAGGCGACTGCACGCAGACGTTCAGCGGCGGCTCGTGCACCCCGACGCCTCGAGGTCCGGTCTCACGCCGCGCCCGTGGCTCGGCCTCTGGCTACTTCCCCAGCTTGCTCATCCCCTGCGCCAGGTGCCGGGCCACCGAGACGCGATCGCGGTCCACGACCGCCTGCCCGGCCACGGCGTCCGGCGCGAACGGGCGCGCGCTCCGCAGCGCGTCGGCGACCTCGGGATCCGAAGAAGGGTCCACGAAGCGAAGCGTGACGAACGGGAATTTCGTCATGCTGCGCGCGTCGAGGCCCGAATACGAGATCGCCACCGTGTACGTCTTGCCGGCCTCGAAGATGGCCCGCAGCGCGCCCACCTGGTTGTACTCGTAGAGTGGAATGTACCGACCCTGGAGGTCGCCGCCCGGCTCCCACGCGAACAGCGCGTGCTCCCCGGGGGACACGCGAACCGCGAACTTGGACGAGGGCACGCACTCGCCGAGAAAGCGGGCCTTGTCGTCGACGACGCGGAACGGCCAGCCGTCGTCACGCGGGGTCGAGTCCCGCACGAAGACGACGAGGGCCGCGTCGGCCGGCGCCGTGGAGTCCAGAGGGCCCGATGGGTGCATGAGCCTCGACTGGGACGAGGGGCAGCCGCAGAGGACCAGCGCGACGACGAGCGCAAGCGAGCGGCGGTTCGTCATGGGCGCCCCGGCAAGCATGGCCCGGGCCGCTCGGCATTCCCGGGGGACGTACCGCTCGAGCCGAGGCGCGCGGTCCCGAGGGAAGGAGGGTCGCGGGGCGAGTAGCCGCAGAGGGCCCCGATCACTCGAGGTTGCAGCAGAAGTCGTCGTGCACGCCGTCCGGGTCGGGAGTGGGCGCGCAGCACTCGAGAGCCGGGTCGAGCGTGGTCGGATCGAGCTGAGCGCAAGCACGCGTTGACGACGCTGCAGGGAGTTCTGGCGCAAGCCGATCCGGTCATCCAGATCTACGAGCGCTTCCTCCAGGCCACGTTCGCCAACACGGTCCCGATCCTCGCCGACTTCGCGCTCGAGCCCCGCAAGGAGCCCGCGCCGAAGACGACCGAGGAGAAGGCGGCCGCCGCGGCGAAGGCCAAGGCCACGCGCCAGGCGCGTGGGACGACGGGCAAAAAGCAGAAGCTCACCGTCAAAGGCAACGTGACGGGGATCATCGTGACCCCCGTCACGGCGCCGACCGCGGCCCCGCCGGCCTCGCCGGCTTCACCGGAACCCCCGGTGACGCCGCCCGCACCGACGGCGTCGACGGCTCCGAGCGCGCCCCTCCCGGGCACCGCGACGAAGTAGGTCGACGCCACACCGGCGTGAACCCGTGAGGGCCACGCCATCGCGAGGGACCGGGGAGCGCCGCCATCGAGAGCGGCGGCGCTTCCCGGCGCCCGTCTCCGCGACGCTCGCGTCGTGCCATGTGGAATGGACGCACCGCCGAGCGAGACCGTGCACAATGAGCCATGCGCTTCGCCTCGCTCCTCCTCGTCGCGCTGACCGCGTGCGCCGGCCAGGGCGCGGCCACCCCCGAGCCCGCGCCCCCGGCGGCCGCGTCGTCCGCTCCGACCGCCGCCGCCGAGCTCGCGTCACCGCCGGCGTCGGCCTCGAGCCCGCCGCCCACCGCCAGCGCCGCGCCGCCCGACGCGTCGCCGCCGCCCGATCCCATGCCGCCGGGGTTGCCCACGCGCCTCGGCGACAAGGTGCCGCCCTTCCCGCGTCGCGCGGTCGCGCCGGACAAGGTCTCCACCAGCGCGCGCGGCCCGGTGCCGGTGCCGGAGGGGCTGGCGTCGCAGATCGACGCGAACGCGCCGTTCTTCGCGTGGGAGCAGGTGATGCCCCCGCGCGTCGTGCTCACGTTCCCCAAGCACGCGGGGCTCGATCTCTACGTGGTGCTCTTCGACGGCGAGGTGTCGATCAAGGCCGACGACATCGCGGGCAAGCAGAAGCGGCTCTGGCCGTGGAATGCGGCGCGGGTGCCGGGCCTCGGCGCGATGGTCGAGTGCAAGGAGCCGACGCGGGCCATCTTCGTGCTCGTCGCGAACACGCCGGGCGGCACGATGGGTCAGGCCGCTGCGGCGGCGCCGAAGGCTGCGTGGAGCAAGCGCCCCGCGGCGGTGACGTCCGTCGAGCTCGACAAACAGCCGGACCTCGCGTGGGGTGGCGGGGCATACCACGCGCGTCTCGGCTTCGAGGACGGCAGCGCGAGCCTCGGGGCGCTGATGGCCTCGAAGAACGCGCGGGTTCGTCCGCACGTGCACGAGCGCGAGTGGGAGATCCTCGCGGTCCTCTCCGGCGACGGGGCGCTGGTGCGGACGGTCGGCGGCCGCGAGGAGACGACGCCCATCGGGGCCGGGACGTTCGCGGCGATCGCACCCGGCGTGACGCACGAGTACCGGCCGGCGGGCACGTCCCCGCTCGTCGCGGTGCAGCTCTACTTGCCGCCCGGACCGGAGCAGCGCTTCAAGAAGCTCGCGGCGCCGGCCAACTGACTCTCAGCGGCTCGGGGCCTGCGCGTTGGTGACGCCCATCGGAGGCGTGGTCTCGCGCGGCTCCGCCTCGACGACCTCGATCGTCGTCGGTCGCGTGTTGCGGATGGCGATGTGCGCGACGCGCCCGTCGCGACAGCGCGCGGCCCAGACGGTCGTCGTGCTCGTGCTCGTCTGCTGCAGCGCTTCGCAGCCGGCCTTCGCGATGGCTCGCTGGACGAAGTCGACCGAGTCGCCGTAGGGGCGTGGGCTGTCGTAGATCCGCGCGACGCCGGGCCGCGCCTCGGGCCGGCTCCCGGCGGGCGGCGGTGCCTCCTCCGGGAACGCCAGCACCTGGTCCAGGTTCGCGCTCGCGACGAGCCCCACGCCCGGTGGCAGCTCGATGGCACCGGCGACGGGAAGAGCGGGCGGCGGCGCGGCGGGTGCCGCGGAGGCTCTGCGGTCGGGGGTCGGCTCGGGGTCATCGTTCGAGGTCGCACGCGACCAGAGCTGGTTCTCGTCCTGACCGGCGGGCGCGGCCGAGTTGGTCGCGGTCCACTGGACGGGCCCGCGGCTCGTCTGCTGCGTGCACGCGAAGGTGACCCCGACCGCGAAGAGGATCGTCACGAAGGCAGGGTGGCTTCTCATGACGATGCGATGGCTGCATCGCGCATGCCGCCGGGCACGATGAGACCGCCGACCGGCGCCTCAGGCGTGCGCCGTCCAGCCGTCGGCGATGCCGTGCGCGATGCGGCGGGCGATCGCCATGATGGGAAGCTGCGAGTTCACGCCGAGGCTGGTGGGGACGACGCTCCCGTCGGCGACGAACAGGCCGCGCGCGGCCCAGGTCTCCCCGCTGGGGCGGACGACGCCCTCCCCTTCCCGCGCGCTCATCCGGGCCGACCCGAGCGGGTGGAAGCTCACGCACTCCGCCCGTCGCGCGCTGGGCGGTGAGGCGAGCAGGGCCTCGAGGTCCGCGCGCTTCCGGATCGTCGGCGCGCCGAAGAACGGCAGGATCACCTCGCGCGCCCCCGCGGCGAGTGCCATCTCGACGAGGATCCCGATCGCCCGGAAGAGCCGCGCGCGATCGCGCTCCGCCATGCGGTACGTGACGAGCGGCTCGCGCGACAGCCAGCGATGCACGCGACCACCGCCCTCGTCGTGGATGAGCGCGCCGAACGCCGCCGTGTACGGCAGGCGCCGCACGTAGTCGCGGTGACGCGCCGCGACGCCCGGGAAGCCCGCGGCGAGGAGGTTCGCGGGCCCGAAGGCGCTGATGAGCGTGATGCCCTCGCGCGCGAGGAAGTGGTCGCTGTAGACGCTCTGGAAGGCGCCGTCCCAGCCGTCGAGGCGCTCGTCGAAGAGCGCGAAGACGCGCGTCGACGGATGGAGCGTGAGGTGCCGTCCGAGGTGCCTCGACCGGAGGCCGCTGCGGCGGAGGAGCGGCGGCGTGTGCAGCGCACCGCAGGCGACGACGACGGCCTTCGCCGACACGTGGAAGGGAACGCCCGGCTCTCCGGTCGTCCCGTCGAGGAAACGCCCGCTCACGCCCGTCGCCCGCCCGCCCGCGATCGCGACGCGCTCCACCAGCGCGTCCGAGAGGACGCGGGCGCCGTAGGCGCAGGCGTCGGGCAGCATCGAGACGTCCACGCTCATCTTCGCGCGGCGAGGGCATCCGAAGTTGCACCGTCCCTCGCCACGGCAGCCATGCGTGTTCCGTCGCAGCGGCTTCATCGGAATACCGATCCTCGCCGCGCCCTCGACGAAGAGCTCCGTGCTCCGGGAGCGGAGGCCGTCGGGCACCGTCTCCACATGGACGTCCGCCTCGACGGCGCGGAAGTGCGGCTCGAGGGCCGCCGCGCTCATCTCCGGCAGCCCGAGCTCGCTCACCCAGGTCGCGTGCACCTCCTCGGGAATGCGAAAGCAGACCCCGCCGGTGAGCACGCTCGAGCCACCGACGCACTTGCCGGACAGCACCGCGACGAGCGGGGTCTCGCCGAGCCCCACCGCGGTGCCGAGGCCGGCCTCGCGCGCCAGGCGCCGGAACGTGTTCGACGGGGTCATCGCCGAGTACTCCTCGGGCGCGTAGTACCCGCCTTCTTCCAGCACGAGGACGCTCCGTCCGTCCCGGGCGAGCTCGCGCGCCACCACGGCGCCCCCCGAGCCGGAGCCCACGACGACGACGTCGGCGCTCGCCGCGAGCGGCCGCCGGACGGTCCTTCCGGAGAGGACGCCGTCGATCACTCGGCCGCCTCCGACGTGGTCAGCGGAAGCATGCGCACCCACCGGCGACGGTCCCGCGAGTAGCCGACGTCGGCGAGCTCGTCGGGTTGCTCGAAGTAGATGAGGCAGAGGATGGTCTTGTAGGCGGCGAAGACGAGGGTCAGCGTCAGCCAGCGTGACGACTCCATTCGCTCGAGCACGCGGACGCGATCCGGCCACGCCAGTGACTCGAAGGTCGTGAAGCGCCACAGCAGGAAGAGGGGCGCGAAGTGAACGACCTCGAGCATCCGGAGCAGGCCGAAGCGGAGCCCTCGGCTCGCGTGGCTCACGAACGAGTCCACGTCCTCGACGAACGCGTCGAGGGACGCGCGCGGGGGACTGCCGTCGCGCGCGAAGAGGGCCTCGGCCATCGCGCGCACGAGGAGACGGTGACGGCGCCGCAGCGTTGTCCGTGCGAAGTCGCGCGGCATCTCCGCCATTGAGGCAAGCGGCGTACCCGTGGGTGGCGAGACGCATCGACGCCGGACGAGGTCGTCTCCGGCGAGGGACGCTCACGCCACCGCGAACGCCACCCCCGTCCACTCCTCGCTCTTCTTCCACAGGCGCTCCGCCCGCTCCCGATCCATCGCCCACGGCCGCACCCCCGAAGGCGCCGCGAAGTCGGCCGGCACGGCGACCGCGATGTCGACGTCCTCGCAGTAGACGCCACCCAAGCCGCCGAGCTGCGGGCTCGTCGCGCACCACACGCTGGTCGCCGCGCCCTGCGCGGGCGTCTTGAAGAACGTCGCGGCGTTGCGCGGCGCGGCGTGGATGGCGGCAAGCTCGTCGGCCGGGATGGAGCGGGAGAGCTCCGTCATCACCGCGCCCGGGTGCACCGAGAAGGCGCGCACGCCGTGGACCGCGCCGCGCTCGTCGAGGGTGATGGCGAAGAGCGCGTTCGCGGTCTTCGACTGGCCGTAGGCCTTCCACTTGTCGTACGCGCGTCGCTCGAAGTTGGGATCGTCGAGATCGACGTCCGCGAACGCGTGCCCGCGCGACGAGAGGGAGACGACGCGCGCGCCGTTCGCTTGGCGGAGCGCCGGCCAGAGGCGCGCGGTGAGCTGGAAGTGGCCGAGGTGGTTCGTGGCGAACTGCGACTCGTAGCCGCGGCGGTCGCGCGCGAGCGGCGGGGCCATGATGCCGGCGTTGTTGACGAGGAGGTGGAGCGGGCGACCGGACGCGAGAAAGCGCGCGGCGAACGCGTCGACGGTCGCGGGGTCGAAGAGGTCCAGCGCCTCGAGCTCGACCCGCGGCATTCCGGCGAGAGCGGTGCGCGCCTTGTCGGGGCTGCGCGCAGGGACGTCGTCTCGAGCCCGACGCCCGCGTAGCCGCCGGTGACGACGGCGACCACGCCGTCGAGCCGGCGGTCGCCGAGCACCTCGCGCGCCGTCGTCGCCTCGCCGTAGCCGGAGGGGAGCGGGGCTTGCTTCGTCGCGGTACGGGTCGTCATGCGTGCGCTCTTCCTTCTCGGATCGACGGGTGGCTGGCGCGCCAGCGCAGCGGGGTCGTCCCCTCCCAGCCGTGGAACGCGCGCGTGAACGAGTTGAGCTCCTCGAAGCCGAGGAGGAAGGCCACTTCGCCGGCGTCGAGGTCTGTGTTCGCCAGGAGCCGCCGCGCGGAGCGATGGCGCACGTCATCGAGGAGCTGCTGGTATGCGCGGGCTCATCCCGAGGGCCTTCGCGATCTTCTCGACCGCGGGGCGTTCTCCGCAGATCCGCTGGCCGAGCACCGTCCGGACGTCGTCGGCGAGCGAGCGGGCTCCACCGCCCTCGCCGAGCGCGGCCTCGAGGCCCGGCACGAGGATCTCGAGCATCTGGGGGTTGTGCGTCTGGAATGGCTCCGCGAGCACCTTCTCGTCGAAGACGAGCAGATCGGTCGCCGCGTCGAAGCGCACCTCGCACCCGAAGTGCCGCTTCAGCATCGGCTCGTCGGCCCGGCGGCGCGTCAGCTCGAGGCGCCGGGGCGCCAGCGGCTTGCCGGTGCCCTCGCGCGCGAGGCGGACCGCGCTCGCGAAGACGCCGTCGATCAGCATCCGCGGCGGATCTTCCCCCGCGAGGAGCCACTCGAAGGCCACCCGCGCCTCGCCGCGCACGACGCGCACGGTGATCTGCTCCGGGCAGACGAGGCGCTTGTAGCGCGCGAGCTTCGTCAGTGCCTCGCCGACGTTCGGCGAGACGAGAGCGGCCATGGTCGCCACGTTGTGCTGGTGCGGGAGCGTCTCGCTGCCGAGGCGGAGGCCGACGTCGCGCGGCGACCCGCTCGCCTCGACGGCTTGCCAGAACGCGAAGAATTCCTGCGTGGTGACGTAGGCCTTCGAGGTCTCGAACCGGGACCGCGGGAGGCTCGCGTCGCGGAGGACGCGTTCGACGTCGACGCCGAGCGCGGCGAGGCGGTCGAGGAGCGCGGCGGCGATGGGGACGACGTCGGCGGGCACGAGGGTCAGCTCCCTCGACCCATCGCGGCGAGCATCTTCGCCACCGGCGTCTCGCGGAAGTCGCCGAGCCCCTCGAAGTCGGTCGAGACACTCAGCGACCGCCACTTGGCGTCCTCGGCCGCGCGCTGCGCGGCGACGAGCTCCGCGAGGAAGGCGGCGTCGCTCCCGAGCAGGAGTCGCAGGGGGGGATCTGGCATCGCGGCCACCTGGAGGATGGCTTGCGCCATGCGGGCCGGGTCCCCGCGCACGGCGTCGTGGCTCTTGCGCACGTTCTCCATGAAGGCGCCCACCGTCGGCCGGTAGTCGTCGCGGACCTCGTCGACGTGCATCGACGAGCCGGCCCAGTCGGTGCGGATGCCGCCCGGCTCGACGATGGTGACGCGAACGCCGAAGGGAGCGACCTCGCGCGCGAGCACCTCCGAGAAGCCCTCGAGGCCCCACTTGGCGGTCTGGTACGCCGCGAGCCCCGGGCTGCCGTGGCGGCCGCCGATGGATGAGATCTGGATGACGTGCCCGCCGCGCTGCGTGCGGAGCACCGGGAGGGCGGCACGCGTGACGTTCACGACGCCGAAGAGGTTCGTCTCGATCTGGGCGCGGAAGTCGTCCTCCCGCACGTCCTCGATCGAGCTGACGTTGGCGTAGCCGGCGTTGTTGACGACGACGTCGAGCCGCCCGAACGCCGACGTGGCCGCCGCGACGGCGTCGCGTGCGGCGGCGGGGCTCGTCACGTCCAGGGCGACGGCGCGGACGCGGTCGCCATGACGCTCGACGAGCTCGCGAAGGTCGTCCGGCTTGCGGGCCGTGGCGACCAGGCGGTGGCCGGCGGACAGGACGGCCTTCGCGAGCGCGAGGCCGAGGCCGCGAGAGCTTCCGGTGACGAGCCAGACCTTGGACATGAGAGGAAGCTACGGAGGCGCGGCCCGGCGCGCCAATCCGATCGCGCCACAGTGTCATCCGATCGCGCCACGGCCCGCGATGGCCTCACATCTTCCAGCCCGCCAGGAGCTGCGCGCGCACGACGGTCGGGTCCGCCGTGGGCTGCTTGCACGCGCCCTGGGAGCACACGAAGGCGCGCGCGCGGCCCGAGCCGGAGGTCTTCGCCTCGGCCGCGGCGACG
>JBEKGQ010000297.1:0-8267 GCA_050012715.1 Polyangiaceae bacterium | reverse complement strand
GCTCGTCTCGAGCCCGGAGACGAGGGCGAGCAGCGACATCCCGATCACCTGGCACGACCGCACGGCCTTCGCGTGATCCGACGGCATGACCCCCTGCTCAATCCAGCACCGGAGACGCGAGCCCGCAAGCAGCCGCGTCGAGGCGGTGTCGAGCGCGAGCGGTCGCTCTCGCGCCTTCGGAGCCGCGAGGCCCTCCAGGCGCGACCCGCCGCCTGCGAGGAGGGAAGACGGTTCTTCGCGGTGCTCCGCGCGACCCGTCTCCAGCGAGGCGGGTCGCTAGTGGTGCTCCCCGCCAGCGGTCTCGAGTGAGGCGGGTCGCTCGCGGTGCTCCCCGCCACAGGCCTCGAGTGAGGCGGGTCGCTCGTGGTGCTCCCCGCCAAGCTCGAGGTGTGTGGCGGGTTTCCCTCGACGCGAGCCGCCACGGAGGCGATCCTTGGCGGGTTCCACCGGCAGCGACCCGCCACCCTCGTGGGGTTCCTCCGTTCCCTCGTCGTGTTCCCCGGTTCCCCCTTCGAGGAGCTCCGCTCGTGACCACCAATCTCCCGTATCTCCTCGCTCGTTCCCGCCAGAGGCTTCACCTGAATCAGGCGGGGCTCGCTGCTCTCCTGCGAACGTCGTTGAGGACGGTGCAACGATGGGAAGGAAAGAGGGGCCAGCCTTCGGGATCGAAGATCCAGGCGCTCGCGGACGCGGTTCGACCGCACGATCCCGACATCGCCGCGCAGCTCGACGCGTGGGCACCGCGTCCGGCGCCGCCCGCACCGCCTCCGGCGGCGCCCGCGCCGGTCGAGACCCCGGCGCCGCCGATCCTGCCGCCTCCCGCGCCAGCGCCGCCACCGGCGGTGCCCGCAGGCGTCCTCGTCGACGCCATCGTCTGCGCCGCCGCGGAGGCGATGGCGCTGTCCCCCCAGGCGATCCGGCCCTCCGTGCTCGCGGCGTTCACGCGCGCGCGCGATGCCGGGCTCACGATCGACGCGGTCATCGGCGTCCTGGCCCCGCCGCCGCCGCCGGCTCCGGAGTCGACGCCGTCGAAAGGAAAAGCCGGGAAGAGCGGCGGCGGTTGAGCGGCGACGGCGAGATCGTCGCCGCGCGCTCGTCACGGGCGGGACATGAACTGCGCATCCACGTACGTCCGGACGGAGCCGGCCACGCAACCCCCTCTGGCCGCCGCGTCATGCCCACGTGAACCGCCGGTGACGCCGCCGCGCCTTTTCTGCGGGATCCCGTCGGCGACCGCGGGCTCTGCCGCCGGCACGCCCTTCGCTGAAGGGGAGCCATCATGCGCCTCCGTTCATTCCTCGCCGCCGCTTCGCTTCCTCTCCTCGCCGCCGCCTGCAACGCGCCCGCGCCGCACGCCGCCAGCTTGCAGGACAACTTCGCCACCGACGTCTTCGCGGCGGCCTTCGGGAACGCCAACGGTCTCAGCACGCCGTACGTCGCGGGCTCGAAGTTCACCATCACCGTGCAGGCCGGCGGTAGCGCCAACGGCTCGGGCTGGGTGCTGAAGAGCTCCGATCCGTCGGTGCTGGCGGTGACCTCGCAGGGGAGCACCACCGGCGAGTGGACGGCGAACGCGCTGGGCGCGGGGCACACGACGCTGACGGTGGTGGACTCGAGCGGCAATACGCTCGACAGCGAGGGCGTCGACGTCGACGTGCCGACCGAGGTGCAGCTCTGCGCCCAGGGGCTGCTGCTCTCCGGGTTCACTGATCAGCAGGCGCAGGTAAACTCGGTGCAGATGGTCGCGGGCGGGACGGCGACGTTCCTCGTGCGTTACTTCAACGGGTCGCAGGAGCTCTTCGGCAACAACGCGATCAAGCCCACCGGCTCCGGCGTGGCGACGGCGTCGGCGGTGGCGGCGAGCTTCTCGGTGCGCGACTTCCTCGAGGTCGACGCGTCGCAGATCGGCTCGGGCAGCGTGGTGCTCGGCGGGCCGGGGCAGGGGTCGGTCCCCGTCCAGGCGGTGGACCCGAGCGTGGTCACGAGCGTCACGCTCTCGAAGCAGAGCGACGCGAACGCCTCGAAGGGGCAGACGCTCTACGTGTTCGGGCGAGCCGGGGACACGCAGGGCGCGGACGTCTTCGGGGCGTCGTTCGACTGGGAGGTCAACGGCTCGCCGCTCACCGCGCAGTCGACGTTCGCCGGCGGTCCGACCGACATGCTCACCTACCAGTACGATCCGTCGACGAGCGAGACGATCGGCGACTCGCTCGCGAGCTACTCGTCGACGACGACGGTCCACGGCGGCCCCGCGACGACGGCGCTGACGTCGTCGACGGACACGGTGGGCTGCTCGGTGGCGCGCGGCGTGGGCGCGGGCGGCGGCGCCGGCGCGGTCGCGCTCTTCGCGATGGCGGTGGTGGGGATGGCGTCGCGGCGCCGCGGTCGCCGGTAGAGCGAGCGAGACGCGAAGCAGCGGGTCGGCGGAAGACGGGTGACCGTTTCCCACCGCGCGGGGACACATAGCCGGAGTAGGTCTCCCCCCGAATAGAGGACTCCCTTGAGCTTGCTCCGCCTTGGCCTCACCTGGGCCGTCGCCCTCTTCGTCGGCTTCGTCCTTCTCTCCAGCTGCGGCGGCCAGGCCCCGCCCTCGGCGTGCTCGAGCGACTCGGACTGCACGACCGGGTACACCTGCATCGGCGGCGAGTGCGGCGTTCCGCCGTCGTCGACGCCTTGCTCGAGCACCCAGACCGCCTGCAGCGGAACCTGCGTCGACTCGACCAGCGACCCGCAGAACTGCGGCTCCTGCGGCCATTCGTGCACCGCCGGGCTCGTCTGCGCGAACGGCTCGTGCCAGTCCGCGTGCGCGGTCGGGCTCACCCAGTGCGGCACGGCGTGCGTCGCCACGTCGAGCGACGCCGCGAACTGCGGCGCGTGCGGCACCGCCTGCCCGACGCCGGCGTCGTGCATCCGCGGCGCCTGCGCCTGCCCCCACGGCGGCACCGTCTGCGGCGGCGCGTGCACCGAGCTCGCGACGGACCCGATGAGCTGCGGCGCGTGCGGCACCGCCTGCTCCGGCGCGACGCCCGATTGCCAGGCCGGCGTGTGCGTCGCCTCGTGCGGGGCGCCCTTCACGACGTGCGGGACGTCCTGCGTCGACACGACGGCGGACCCGCAGAACTGCGGCGCCTGCGCCCACGCGTGCACGACGACGCAGGTGTGCGAGGGCTCCACGTGCACGTGCCCCGGCGGAACGACCGCGTGCGGCTCGGCGTGCGCGTCGCTCGCCTCGGACCCGCAGAACTGCGGCGCGTGCGGCAACGCGTGCGGCGGCGGCCAGCCCTGCGTCGACGGCAAGTGCGTCTGCCCCGGGAGTCAGGCGGCGTGCGCCAGCGGGTGCACGGACACCGACTCGGATCCGCAGAACTGCGGCGCGTGCGGCCGGCCGTGTGGCGCGGGGCAGGTGTGCTCCTCGGGGGCCTGCGCGTGTCCCCCGGGGGACACGTACTGCGGGAGCGGCTGCGCCGAGCTCACGCTCGATCCGAACAACTGCGGCGCGTGCGGGAACACGTGCGGCTCGGGGAGCATCTGCAACCACGGCTTCTGCGCCGGCGGCTGCGGGGGGCGCGAGACGGAGTGCAACGGCGGGTGCTCCAACACGTTCAGCGATCCCGAGAACTGCGGCGCGTGCGGGGCGGCGTGCGCGACCGGCGAGAGCTGCCGGCGGGGCGCCTGCGTGTGCGGGGCGGGCTTCATCCCGTGCAACGGCAACTGCGTCAACCCGCTGAACGACCCGGGCAACTGCGGGACGTGCGGCAGCGCGTGCGCGAGCAACCAGACGTGCAACGGGGGCAGCTGCGCGTGCCTCGTGGGCGAGTCGTTCTGCGGCGGGCTCTGCACCGACACGTCGATCGATCCGACCAACTGCGGGTCGTGCGGCAACCAGTGCGGCACGGCGGGGATCTGCCAGTCGGGCACGTGCGTGTGCGGGCCCGACACGAACGCGTGTAGCGGCAGCTGCGTCGACGTCCTGACCGACCCGGCCAACTGCGGCGGCTGCGGCAAGGCGTGCGCGCAGTTCCAGTTCTGCACGAACGGCACCTGCGGCGCGTAGCGCGGGCGGCTCCCAAAGGGCGAACGACTTCCCGCAGTGGAGCTAGTCCCCGCTCACCCGCAGGTACCCGCTCGTGAAGTACCGGAACGTCCCGTCGACGAGCTTGTCCTCGTCGTACGCCGCGCCGCGCTGCACGATCTGGAACATCACTTCCTTCAGGGCTCCCATCGTCAGCCACGACATGAGGCGCACGTCGCCCTCGCGCACGATGCCGAGCGCCTGCCCGTCCCGGAGGCTGCCCTCCAGCAGGCTCGACATCTCGTCGTAGAAGGAGAGGAGCTTGCGGTCGAAGGTCGGGTCGACGCCGAGGGCGTCGCTCAGCAGGATCTTCGTCGTCGCGCGGTCCTCGAGCAGGATGCGCACGATGCGGCGGATCTGCTCCTTGACCTGATCGGCCACCGTCTTCGTGCCGTCGTGCGGGTCGACGCGCACGATCGACATGCCGAGGCGCGCGATGGTGCGGTCGACGATCTCCTCGAAGATGGCGCGCTTGTCCTCGAAGTAGAGGTAGAAGGTGCCGCGCGCGATGCTGGCGGCCGCGACGATGTCCTCGATCTTGGCCGCGTGGTAGCCGCGCTTCGCGAAGACGTCGCGCGCCGCGTTGAGGATCTGCTGGCGTCTCTCGGCCTTACCCACGGCCCCTCACGTATCACGTCGCCACAACTGACACTCGTGTCAGGTGCCCCCCGTCAGGCGCTGTCCGGCAAGGTACGACCCGTTGCGTCACGCCCGCCGCCCTTTCTCCCTTCACCTGCCGGATGGGCTGGGATACGACCGGGGACTGACTGACACGTCAGTCTAGTGAGGGACACATGCCGAAGCTGGCCATCGGGATGGACGTCGGGAGCACCACCGTCAAGGCGGTGGTCATGAACCCGACGACGAAAGAGATCCTGTGGAGCGACTACCAGCGCCACCACACGAAGCAGCCCGAGTACGTCCTCTCGATGCTCGAGACGATCCTCGGCGCCTTCCCGGGGACCCAGTCCGGCGACTGGCGGATGTTCATGACCGGCTCCGGCGCGGGCCCCCTCTGCGGCCCCACCGGGGGCAAGTTCGTGCAGGAGGTCAACGCGGTCTCGCTCGCGGTCGAGCACCTGCACCCCGACGTCGGCAGCGTCATCGAGCTCGGCGGGCAGGACGCGAAGATCATCATCTTCAAGAAGAGCGAGCGCGGGGAGAAGACCGCCATCGCGTCGATGAACGACAAGTGCGCCAGCGGCACGGGCGCCACCATCGACAAGTGCTTCCTCAAGGTGAACGCGCCGCCGGACATGGTGACGTCGCTCCACTTCGACGACAGCAAGCTGCATCACGTGGCGGCCAAGTGCGGCGTCTTCGCCGAGACCGACATCGTCAACCTCATCAAGAACGGCATCCCGTCGAACGAGGTCCTCTGCTCGCTGGCCGACGCGATCGTGCTCCAGAACCTCTCCGTGCTCACGCGCGGCGGGACGCTGAAGCACCGCGTGCTCCTCCTCGGCGGCCCGAACACGTACCTGCCGTTCCTCCAGGAGTGCTGGCGCCTGCGCATCCCGCAGACGTGGGACGAGCGCGAGTACCCGTACCCGAAGGACATGCCGATCGAGGAGCTCATCTTCGTCCCCAAGAACGCGCAGTACTACGCGGCCCAGGGCGCGGTGCTCTTCGGGATGCACGAGGCGGAGGGCATCGGCGACCTCAAGGCGATCGACGGCCTGCGCGACTACATCACGACCGGCCGCAAGGCGCGCCTCGGCGAGAGCGCCGGGCCGCCGCTGTCGAAGACGGCGGACGAGCTGGCGGACTTCAAGACGACGTACGCGATCCCGAAGTTCGTGCCGGCGACGTTCGAGCCGGGCGAGGTCGTACGCGGCGTCATCGGCCTCGACGGCGGGTCGACCTCGAGCAAGGCGGTCATCGTCGACTTCGAGAGCGGGCGGATCCTCGCCAAGGCGTACCAGCTCTCGAAGGGCAACCCGATCCAGGACACGAAGGAGCTCCTGAAGCAGCTCCGCGACTACGTCGAGGTCGACCAGAAGGCGAAGCTCGAGGTCATGGGCTTCGGGGCGACCGGCTACGCGGCCGACGTGCTCGAGCAGTGCGTGCGGAGCGACGTGAACATCGTCGAGACGGTCGCGCACATGATGAGCGCGGTGCACTTCTTCGGCGACGTCGACGTCATCTGCGACATCGGCGGGCAGGACATCAAGGTCCTCTTCATGAAGAACGGCGACATCGCCAACTTCCGGCTGTCGAACAGCTGCTCGGCCGGCAACGGCATGCTGCTGCAGGCGACGAGCGACTCGTTCGGCGTGCCGGTGACCCAGTTCGCCGACGTCGCGTTCCAGGCCGAGCTCGCGCCGAAGTTCTCGTACGGGTGCGCGGTGTTCCTCGACACCGACCGCGTGAACTTCCAGAAGGAGGGCTTCTCGAAGGAGGAGATGCTCGCCGGGCTCGCCCAGGTGCTGCCGAAGAACGTGTGGCAGTACGTGGTGCAGATCCCGCGGCTCGCCTCGCTGGGGAAGAAGTTCGTCCTCCAGGGCGGCACGCAGTACAACCTCGCCGCGGTCAAGGCGCAGGTCGACTACATCAAGGAGCGCGTGCCGGGCGGCGAGGTGTACGTCCACCCGCACACCGGCGAGGCGGGGGCCATCGGCGCGGCGATGGAGACGGTGCGCGTCGTCAAGCGCAAGGGCCGCTCGAGCTTCATCGGGATCAACGCGGCGATCGACCTCGAGTACACGACGAAGAACGACGACGAGACGACCTGCCACTTCTGCGAGAACAACTGCAAGCGCACGTTCATCGACACGCGCCGCCCCGACGGGTCGACGAGCCGCTACATCGCGGGCTTCAGCTGCGAGAAGGGCACCGTCGAGAGCAAGGAGGCGATGCTGTCGCTCGTCGAGGAGCGGAAGAAGATCGCCAAGGAGTTCCCGAACCTCGTCGACCACGAGGGCCGGCGCGCGTTCATGCACGTCTACGACACGGAGCCGATGCCGGCCGACGGGTCGCCGACCGACGACGTGGAGATCAAGAAGGGCTTCCTCGGTCTGCGGCGCATCGCGGTGAAGCGGCCGTTCAAGCGCTCGAGCAAGGAGTCGTGGGACGCGCGGAAGAAGGTGCGCATCGGCATCCCGCGCGTCCTGAACCTGTTCTCGACCGGGCCCTGGTTCCGCGCGTACTTCGAGTCGATCGGCATCCCGAAGACCGGCGTCGTCTTCAGCGACGAGACGACCGAGGAGCTGTGGGTCAAGGGCGGGAAGTACGGCAGCATCGATCCGTGCTTCCCGAGCAAGGTCGCCCAGGCGCACATCCACAACCTGCTCTTCGATCTCCACTCCGAGAAGAAGCCGCTGAAGTTCATCTTCTTCCCGATCCTGACCCACGTGCCGAACTGGATCGTCGACACGATGGACAACGCGAGCTGCCCCATCGTGGCCGGCGCGCCGGACGTCATGAAGGCGGCGTTCACGAAGGAGGTCGACTTCTTCGCGACCCGCGGCATCGAGTTCATCGATCCGGCGCTCTCGTTCGTGGAGCCGACGCTGATGCACCGGCGGATGTTCGAGACGTTCGGCCCCCGCCTCGGCATCACGGAGGACGAGAACGACTTCGCGTGCAAGCAGGGGTGGAAGGCGCTCGACGCGTTCGACCGCGATCTGCAGGAGAAGGGGCGCGCCATCCTCGACACGGTGGAGGACGAGGACCGGGTCGCGATCCTGATGATCGGCCGCCCGTACCACTCGGATCCGGGTCTCAACCACGGCATCCCGGAGGAGTTCCAGGTCCTCGGGTACCCGATCCTCAGCGTCCGCAGCATCCCGCGCGACGCGAAGTACCTGGAGAAGTACTACCGGCAGGACATCGAGTCCGGCCGCTGCAAGAGCGGCCTCGAGCTCAACCACGTGTGGCCGGAGAACTACTCGGTCAACAGCGCGCAGAAGGTCTGGGGCGCGGGCTTTGCCGCGCGGCATCCCAACGTCGTCGTGCTGGACCTCTCGTCATTCAAGTGCGGCCACGACGCGCCGGTGTACGGCCTCATCGACTCGATCATCGAGAAGAGCAAGACGCCATACGCCGCGCTCCACGACATCGACGCCAACAAGCCGAGCGGCAGCATCAAGATCCGCGTGAAGACGTACGCCCACGCCTTGAAGCTCCACGAGGAGCGCCTGCAGGACACGCGCAAGCGCACCGGCGAGCTGGAGCACGCGATCGACCGCAAGCG
>JBEKGQ010000296.1:0-8311 GCA_050012715.1 Polyangiaceae bacterium | reverse complement strand
GCCACCGCGGTCAGCGACTCGCCCGCGCACGGCCCGACCACGCACTTCCCGTCGCCCAGCCGGTACAGCGCCCCGTGCTGGTGGCACAGCAGGTACCTCCGGTCGTCGCTCATGGGCGACGCCGCCCCCAGGTCGAGCGGCAGCGCGCGATGCCGGCACACGTTCGCGTACGCCTTCCACTCCCCCTCGACGCGCCCCACCACGAACCCCTCCCACACCCCCCCGACGCGCACGAACTCGCCCCTCGCCACTGCTTCCCGCTGTGCCTCGCCGAGCACTACCCGCGTCGCTGCCCGCGTCATCGCGCGCGTCGTACCACAGTCGCGCCCGCCTCATCGCGCGAGCGGCCCGCCCTTTCCGCCGTAGTACCGCCGCACCGCCTTCACGCTCTTCAGGAGCCCGCGCACGCTCTCCCCGCGCGGCACGGGCTCGCCCTCGTCGAGCACCATCGCGGTCAGCTTGCCGCCGTAGACGCACCCCGTGTCGAGCCCCGTCGCCCACGCGTGGAGCTGCGGCTCGGCGCGCGCGTTGTGGCCGAAGACGACGTGCGGCGGCCCCGCGTACTTCGTGCCCCACAGCGGGCCCGCGTCGGCGTCGTCGCTCCAGCGCTCGCGGCCGTCGATCGTGCGCATCTTCAGGAGCGCCTCCTCCGGCACCTCGTCGATCGCCATCCCCGGGACGACTCCCGCGTGAACGACGCGCGCGCCGTGCTCCGGCAGATCGATCCACAGGGGCATCTCCTCGAGCATCCGCCACTCCGCCTCCGTCAGCAGCTTCGCGACGCGCTCGTGGTCCGGGCCGAGCGGCTTGTCGCGACGGCGCCAGGACAGCAGCCTCTCCTCGTGGTTGCCGCGCGCGGCGCGCCCGCCGAGCCGCCGCACGAGCGCCAGCGTCCCCTGCGGATCCGGACCGCGCACGACGAGGTCGCCCACCATGACGAGCCGGTCGCTGCCCTTGGCGAAGCGCACGTGCTCCAGCAGCGCCTCGAGCTCGCCGGCGCAGCCGTGGACGTCGCCGACGATCACCGTGCGGGGCATCGCGCCCTCCTGGGCCTCATCCCGCGTCGAGCTTCGCGCGCTTGGGGATCACGACGATGCCGCCCTCGGTCACGAAGAATCGCTGGCGGTCCGCCTCGCGATCGAAGCCGATGACGGTGCCGGAGGGGATCTCGACGTCCTTGTCGATGATGGCGCGGCGGATCTTCGCGTGGCGGCCGACGCGCACGCGCTCGAAGAGGACGCTCTCCTCCACCTCGCTGAACGAGTTCACGCGGCAGCCGACGCCGAGGACGCTGCGGTGGATGCGCCCGCCCGAGATGATGCAGCCGTGGCTGACCATCGAGTCCGTCGCGATGCCGACGCGGGCCTGCGCTTCGTCGCGGAAGACGAACTTCGCCGGCGGATCGTGGGTGGCGCCGGTGCGGATGGGCCAGCGGAAGTTGTAGAAGTTGAACTGCGGATGGATCTCGATGAGGTCCATCTGCGCCTCGTGGTACGCGTCGACGTTCCCCACGTCGCGCCAGTACCCGCGGTTGTGCTCGTCCTCGCCCGGGACGAGGTTCGTCGCGAAGTCGTACGCGTAGACGGCGGCGCCCTTCTGCACCATCCGCGGCAGGATGTCGTAGCCGAAGTCGTGGTGGCTCTCCTCGAGGCGGTCGTCCTCCTCCAGCTCGCGGAGGAGCACGTCGGGCTTGAACGCGTAGTTTCCCATCGACGCGAGGCAAACGTCGTCGCGGCCGGGCATGGGCGGCGGGTTCTCGACCTTCTCGTGAAAGCCGACGATGCGGCCGTCGGGCGAGATCTCGAGGACCCCGACGTCCTTCGCCTCGCGGCGAGGGACCGGGATGGCCGCGACGGTGGCGTCCGCGCCGCAGTCCTGGTGGTAGGAGAGCATCTGCCGCACGTCCATCTTGTAGACGTGGTCCCCGCCGAAGATGCAGATGAGCTCGGGGTTCTCGTCGTGGATGACGTGCTGGCACTGCCAGACCGCGTCGGCCGAGCCGCGGTACCAGGTCTTGCCGGTGCGCTGCTGGGCCGGGATGGCCTCGATGAACTGGTCGAGCACCGGCGCGAGGCGCCAGTTTCGCGCGATGTGCTCCTCGAGCGAGGCGCTCTTGTACTGCGTGAGCACCTTGATGCGGGCGAGCCCCGAGTTGACGAAGTTCGAGAGCACGATGTCGATGATGCGATAGCGGCCGCCGAAGGGCACCGCGGGCTTCGCGCGATCGAGCGTCAGCGGGTAGAGGCGCTTGCCCTCGCCGCCGGCGAGGACCATCACCAGCACCTGCGTCGTGTCGTAGTTGAGCTTCCGCCCGTCCATCGATGGCGCGATGGTAACCTGGCGCTCGCGCGCGCGTCAGGGCTTGATCACGGCTTGGTGAAGCGCAGGACGAAGCGGTCGCTCGTACCGCGGCGCTCGCCGGCTTCGCGGGGTGAGTCGTTCCAGTCCCGTGGGTCGGCCTGGTTACGCAGGAAGTCCGCGCTGCCGGCGTGGTGGAAGCCGGCGCGCTCGACGTCGCGGAGGACGAAGAGCTCGTCGATGCGGTGGGTCGTCTTCACGTCCTCGGTGCCGGACCCTTCCGGCGCGCTGTGATCGATGACGACGTACTGCCCGCCGCGGCGGAGGGCGTCGAAGACGGCGCGGTTCATCTTGTCGCGGTCGACGCCCATCCAGACCGTGTCGTGGTAGAAGAGGTTGATCACGACCGCGTCGAGGTTCTTCGCCTCGGGCGGGAAGGGCGCGTCGAACTCCCGGTCGACGCGGACGACGTTCTTCAGCGCCGCCTTCTTCAGCCGCTCGCCCCACGGCTTCTCGGCGAACTTCATGATGAACGCGTTGTTCACGCCCCACACCTTGCCGTGCGGGCCGACCGCGCGCGCGAGCAGCTCCGTCGTGTAGCCGCCGCCGACGCCGATCTCGGCGACGCGATCGCCCGGCTTGAGGCCGAGGAAGGCGAGCAGCTCGCCCGGGTGGCGCCCGGCGTCGAGCTTCTTGTCGTCCTCGCTGCGATCGGCCGCGTCGACGAGCGCCTGCACCGTCGCCGGGACCGGGAGGTGTGTGGCGGGCGGACGCATCGGCGTCGCCTTCTGGACGGGCGCGGACGACGGCTCGCTGACCTTCGGACAGCCCGCGCGCGCCACCCGCGCCGCGGGCGGAATCGGCAGATCGAGCTGCGGCGGGACGGAGGGCGCGTTCGATCCGCCGCACGCGACGAGGAGGAGGGCGAGGGGAAGCAGGGTCCGCATGAGGCGCGATACTACCCGAAGGGGCGATGCACGGTACCCTGCCCCTCCGATGACGCCGGCGATCGATCTGACGACGGACGAGGGCTTCGGCCGCTGGGTCGAGCAGTCGGGGTCGACCGTCGTCGTCAGCACGTACCAGGCGGGCAAGCTGCTCCTCGTCGGCCACGACGGCGGCCAGATCAGCGTCAACATGCGCGACTGCCGGGTTTCACGCGCGGCCTCTGCCTCGTCGGCAAGCACGCGCTCGTCGGCCTCTCGCGGATCCGCGAGTCCAAGGTCTTCGGGGGCCTCGCGATCGCGGCGTACCTGCCGCAGCTCGTCTGCGGCGTGGCCATCGTGAGCACCGAGACCCGGCAAGGTGGAGGGGAAGCTGCAGTTCACCGCGGCCTGCGAGGAGATCTTCGGCGTCGATGTCCTGCCGGGAAAGCGGCGCGTCCAGGTGCTGCCCGGGTAGCGTGCATCCCGAGGGGGGCCTAGCGGACGCGAGTATTCGACCTGCACGGTAGAGCGATGCGGGGATGGGCGTCGATGTCGCACGTTCGCGCCTTTGCGGGCGACCGGGGTGAGCACGCTATACTCGGGCGTTGGTCCCGCTCATGGCCGCCCGTTCGGACCTGCCCGTCGAGGAAGATCCGCCGAGCGCCGCGCCGCTCGCGCCGGGCGAGGTGCTGGCGGAGAAGTACCGCATCGAGGAGATTGCCGGAAAGGGCGGCATGGCGGTCGTCTACGCCGCCCATCACCTGGTCCTCGACCAGCGTGTGGCGGTGAAGGTCCTCGTGGCGCAGGGGGCGCGCGACGAGGTGACGACCCAGCGCTTCGTCCGCGAGGCGCAGGCGGCGGCGCGGCTGCAGAGCGAGCACGCGGTGCGCGTGATGGACGCGGGCGTGCTGCCGACCGGGCAGCCGTTCCTCGTGATGGAGTACCTCGAGGGGTGCGACCTCGCGGAGCTGCTCGTGCTCAGCGGGCCGATCGAGATCCCCGAGCTCGTCGACTACATGCTTCAGGCGCTCGAGGGCATCGCCCACGCGCACGCCGCGCACATCGTCCATCGCGACGTCAAGCCGTCGAACCTCTTCATCACGGTGCGGCCGGACGGGTCCAACATCGTGAAGGTCCTCGACTTCGGCATCTCGAAGTCGACGGTGGAGCCGGTCGATCGGCAGACCCACAAGCTGACCGGCAACGCCGTCCTCGGCTCGCCCGCGTACATGTCGCCCGAGCAGGTGCGCAACGCCAGCGGCGTCGACGGGCGCAGCGACGTCTGGTCGCTCGGCGTGTCGATGTACGAGCTTCTCACCGGCCAGATGCCCTTCGACGGCGACGGCGTCGGCGCCATGCTCGCCGCCATCCTCGAGGCCGATCCGGTGCCCGTCCACGAGCTGCGCCCGCAGGTTCCGCGCGCGCTGTCGGACGCCGTGGCGCGCTGCCTGCGACGGCCCCGCGAGGAGCGCTGGCCCGACGTGGGCGACCTGGCGCGCGCGATCGCGCCCTTCGGGTCGGGCACGTGGGCGGCGTATCCGGAGCGCATCGCGGCAACGCTCGTCAACGCGCGGCAGCTCCGTCCGCCGACGCCCCTCGGCGCATTCACGGTGACGCCGCTCTCGGGGCAGGTCACCGAGGGCGAAGGGGATTCGCCGTCGGGCACGCTGTCTTGGAAGGGCCTCGCCGCCGAGGGCGGCATCGCGCGCTCCGTCGCGTCCACCGCGCAGGAAGATGCGGACCGGAAGGCCATCACGCACTCCGTGCGTCGTCCGCGGCGATCGTCGCGCTGGTTCGCCATCCCCCTCGCGGCCCTCGCCGTGGCGGGCGGAGTGGGGCTCGCGGTGACGCGCGCGCACGACGAGGGCGCAGCGGCCGCGCCGGAGGCCTCGCCGCCCCCTTGGACGGCACCGTCGGCTTCCGCGGTGCTCTTCGTCGCGTCGCCAGCGGCCGCGCCCTCGGCTCGCGCGAGCGCGGCCCCCGCGGATTCGCTCGCCGGCGCCGCGGCTTCGGCGTCGACGGGCCCCGCCGCATCGGCGCATCGGCCGGCTCACAAGGGCACCGCGCTGCCTTCGGCGCCGGGGGCCTCGCGACCGCTCTTCTTGCACTCGCGCAACTGATGCCCTCACCGCGCGCGCTCGTCGCTACCGTCGCCACGCTCGCCCTCGGCCTCACCGTGAGCGGTGCGGCACGCGCCGACGCCTCGACCCGCAGCCCGGAGGACGTCGCGCGCGCCGAGGCGCGCTTCCACGCGGGCGAGCAGCTCTTCGACGGCAAGCAGTACGAGGCGGCGTGCGCCGCCTTCGAGGAGAGCCAGCGGCTCGACCCGCAGCTGGGGACGCTGCTCAACCTGGCCTTTTGCCAGGAGCGCATGGGCAAGACCGCCACCGCGTGGCGCACGTACAGCGTCGCGTCGGTGTGGGCGGAGGAGCGCGGGCAGCACGACCGCGCGCAGTGGGCGCTCGGCCGCGCGGCCGAGGTGAGCCGGCGCGTTTCGCTCGTGCTGCTCGCGGTGCCGTCGACCGCGAACGGCGACACCATCGAGCTCGATGGCAGCGTCATCGCGCCGTCCGCGTGGGGGTCTCCGCTCGCCGTCGACCCCGGAGACCACGTGGTGCTCGTGACGGCGCGCGGCCACCGCGGGCGTCAGCTCGCGCTCCGCGTGCCGGAGGGGCCGGCGGCGCAGGACGTGCCGATCCCGGCGCTCGAGGCGGGGACGGAGATGGTGCTCGCCCCGATCGAGGCGCCGCCGCACGCGGAGGCAGCCCCTCACCGGTCGAACGCGCGCCTCGTGCTCGGGCTCGTCGGGATCGGCGTCGGGGTCGCGGGCGCCGGGGTCGGGACGTACTTCGGGATGCGCACGTTCTCGAAGAAGAACGAGGCGGCGAGCCACTGCGTCGCGACCGAGTGCGACGCGACCGGCGTCTCCCTGGAGGCCGACGCGCACCAGTCGGCGACGGTGTCGACGGTGGCCTTCGTCGCCGGAGGGGCGTCGCTCGCCCTCGGGACGTGGCTCACGCTCACCTCGGGCTCGTCGGCGGTGACCGCGGGCCTGCAGCCGCTCGTGGGGCCACGCACCGCGGCCCTCGGTCTCGGGGGCGCGTGGTGAGGCGCGCCGTCACCCTCCTCGCCGTGTGCGGCGCCGGCGTGGCCGCGTCGGCGTGCGCGTCGATCGCGGGGCTCGGTGACTACGAGCTCGCGCCGGTGGATGCGTCGACGACCGATGCGAGCGGAGAGGCGTCCACCGGCGACGTGCGACCCGGCGACGCGGGGTCGAGCGGTGACGACGGCGACGCCACGTCGAACGCGGGCGACGCGGACGCCGCCGGCGACGTCCTCGCCGCGAACGACGTCGCGGACGCGGGCGTGCCGGGTGACAGCGCGGTCTCCGAGGCCGCGACGGACGCGGGGTGGGATGGCCCGCCCGTGCCGCCCAGCGACAAGGGGCAAGTGTCCTGCGGCGGGCAGTCCTGCGCCCTGCCGATGGACGAGTGCTGCGAGGCGCCCGACGGCAGCACGTGCCAGTCCGCCATCGCGACGTGCGGTGGGGGCGTCATCGCGCGATGCGACGAGGCGGCCGACTGCTTGCCGGGGCAGGTCTGTTGCGCCACGAGCACGTCGGCGTACGGGCTGGAGACGGAGTGCAAGCCGACGTGCGCGGCCGGCGAGCCGCAGTCGTGCCGCACCGACGCCGAGTGCGGCAGCGCGGGGACGTGCGACGGGTGGATGTGCGCCGGGAGCGTCGTCGCCACGTGCGGAGGGGCGGGCGCGGCGAGCGGCTGCCACTGACGGCGGCGACGGCGGCCCGCGTGCTTTTTTCTGAGCCGAACCGCCGGGGTGAGGCGACCTTATCCATGGGCCAAACCCGAGCGATGGGAAGGACTGACGATTTCGCTCCCGAGGCCGAGGAGGCGCCGTGAACAAAGCTTCGAAGACGGTGGTGCTCGCGACGACGGCCGTTGCCGCCGTGCTGGCGGCCCCCGATGCGCAGGCCGCCGGGGGGAGCACGTTCGACGGCTACACGACGACCGGGACGGTCACCGCGAGCACGGCGACCGACTGGGCCGAGTACACCTACGGGACGGACTTCACGGTCGAGAACAACCAGTGGGGGATCCCGTCGAACGGGCAGGGGACGTCGACCATCTTCACCGAGACGGTGAACAATCAGCCCGGCTTCGGCTGGGCCTACGACATCACGAGCGGCACGGGCGTCACCATCTTCCCGGAGGTCGGCTACGGGTGGACGCCGAACGGCAACGTGTCCTGGGGTGGCAACCCGGTCATCCCGCAGCTCAGCGCGAACCGCTCGATCACCGCGGCGTTCGACATGGCGAGCCAGCACTCCGCCGGCAGCACGTGGGACTTCGCCTACGACATCTGGATCACCTCGTCGAGCCAGCCGTCGTCGACGACGGGGAGCTTCGAGCTCATGATCTGGCTCGATCACGAGAACCAGGGGCCCTGGAGCACGCAGGGACCGCAGGGCCTCGTCACGATCGACGGCGTCACCTACCAGCGGTACACGAACGCGGGCGCCGCCGACTGGACGTGCCTCACGTACGTGAACCAGGGAGCGGGGCTCTACCAGTCGAGCGCCTTCAGCCTGTCGGACGTCATCGCCGACGCGGCGGCGAAGTTCGGGATCCCGTCGAGCGACTACGTCGCGTCGATCGAGTTCGGCAACGAGGTCGTCGTCGGGAGCGGGATGACCGAGATCTTCGCGTGGTCGATCGACGTCTCGTCCGGCCCCGCCGACGCCGGCGCTCCGCCGCCGGAGGACGACGCCGGTGCCGGCAGCCCCGAAGCCGGCGCCGCCGCGAGCGACGCCGGGGCGCCCGCGTCCAGTGACGCCGGGTCCGCGGCGCCGGACTCCGGCTCCACGCACGACGCCGGCCACGTGGGCAGCGCGGATGCCTCCACGGTCGTCGACGCGTCGCCGGGCGATGCCGACCCTAGTGGCAAGGCCGGGGAGAGCAGCGGCTGCTCCCTCGGCGGAGCGGCCGGTGCGGACGCGACGCTCGCGCCGCTCGTCGGGATCGCGCTGCTCATCCACCGCGGGCGGCGGCGTCACGTCAGCGCAGCCG
>JBEKGQ010000295.1:0-8333 GCA_050012715.1 Polyangiaceae bacterium | reverse complement strand
CGGCGGTAACGTCCTCCGCCCGTGCCGGAGGCTCGACCATCCAGCCCGCTCCCCGGCCTCATGGCGGCACTCGCCGCGCTCGGGCCGGCGTGCCTCGCGGCGGCTCACCTCGGCAACGTGGCGGACGCGGCGCACGACGCGGGGGTGGCCCGCGCGATGGGCCTCGAGGCGCAGACCTGGCGGGGCCTGGACGCCATCGTCGCCGGCGTCTTCGCGGCGATGCCGCTCGGGACGAGGGCGGCGCGCGCCGGGCTCGGTGAGGCCGTCGTCGTGGCGGCGGCGGGGGCGGCGCTCTTCGTCGTCGCGTGGCGGTTCGCGGCGGCGAGCGCGGACTCTCCCCGCCTCGGGGCGCTGACCGCGGCGATCGCGACGTTCGCGGCGGTGTGCGCGCCCGCGTGGCAACTGGAGGCGGGGGCGGTCGCGGGGTCGACGACGGGCGCGCTGCTCGTGCTCCTGCCGCTCGCGGCGCTGGCGCGCGCCGACGAAGCGGGCGCGGTGCCCCGGTGGCGAGAGGGGGCCTTCGCGCTGGGCCTCGCCCTGGGGTACGAGCCGCTGGTCGGCGCGACGGCGCTCGCGGGGTGCGTGGCGCTCGTCGCGGTGGGGCCGAACGCGCGGCGCGGGGCGGTCGCGGCGTGGCGGAGCGACGCGCGCGTCCTCGCGGCGTGCCTCGTGGCGGGCCTCGCCCCGCTGCTGCTGGCGGCGGCGCGCACCCGCATCGCGGGCATCCCGCTGGGGGTGGCGCTCGGCGACGCGTGGGCCGGCGAGCGCGGAGCGTCGTCGGCGGGCTCTCCCGCGGCGTTCGTGCGGGGGGAGCTCGGGGTCGTCCTCGGGGCGCTGGCGATCGGCGGCGCGGTGCTCGCGGCGCTCGTCCCGCGGGCGCGCGCGCTGGGGGCGGCGCTGCTCGCGGTGGTCGTCGCCGGCTTCGCGTCGGGATGGGCGGGCGCGCCGCTCGGGCCCACGCGGTTCGGCGCGCCGGTGCTCGCGGCGACGGCGGCCGCGTGCGCGCTGGCGGGGGTCGCGATGCAAGCCATCGTGCGGGCCATCGCGGAGGCGAAGGTGCCGCTGGCGCGGGCGAGCGCGGCGATGGTCCTCGTGCTGGAGCTGGCCATCCCGGTCGACTCGGCGGACGAGGCGTTGCTTCGCACGCTCCCGCGGGCGAACGGCGCCGCGGCGCTCTGGGACGACCTGGCGTGGGGCGAGCTTCCGCCGCGCACCGTGGTCCTCCTCTCCGATCCGCGGCTGGCCCGTCGCGCCGCGGCGGCGCAGGCCACCGGCGCCCTGCGCGGGGACCTCGCGGTCGTCCCGGCGCAGACGCGCGGCGCGGTGGCCTCGCGGGTGCTCTCGCAGGACGCGGCGCTCGTCCCGCTCTGGCGCGACCTCGAGCTCGCCGGGTCGCCCTCGGAGGCGTCGCTCTCGTCGCTCGCGTCGGTGCGCCCGCTGGCGATGGCCTTCGAGCCGCGCTGGGGGAGGGCGCTCGGCCGGCACCTCGTCCCGGTCGCCCTCCTCGACCGCTTCGAGCCGGAGCCGCGCGGGGCGAGCGACCGCAAGAAGGCCCTCGACGTCTTCGCGCCGAAGCGCGAGCGCCTCGCCCGCGCGGCGAGCAAGGACCCGGAGCTCGCCGCGGCGGCGGCCTATCTCCTGCGCGCGAGGGCGCTCGACATCGCGGCGAGCGGCGACCGCGACCTCGTGGCGCACACCATCGACGATCTCCACGCCTTCGCGCCCGACGACCCGGTGGGAGCCGCCATCGTGGCGCGGGTCGTGCTGGGCCACGGAGGGGCGAAGTTCGACGACCTGCGCCCGTAGCTCGCCGGAACGACGCCGGCGGGGCCGCCTCAGGGCACGTACACGCCGGCCAGAGCGGTCGAGTAGGCCTCGCCCGTGCCCTGCGACGTGACGAAGACGTCCACGTAGGTCTGCGAGGCGGTTCCGGCGGGGACCTCCACCTCGAGCGTCGTCGTCTGGCCGTTCGCGAGGGTGCTCGAGCCGAGCGTGGCGCTCACCGTGCCCGCGCCCTGGACCACGCTCGTCGACGTCCCGATCGACCAGGAGCCCACGTCGGCGGTGGACCAGCCCTTCACCTGGAAGGTGGTGCTCTTGCCCGCCGCCACCGCGACGAACGTCTGGGGCTCGACGTCGGCGCCGAAGTACGGCCCGGTGGAGGGGATGCACGGGTCGCCTCCGTCCGCGGCGGCGGCGTTCGAGTAGACGCGCTGCAGGAACGTGTAGGGACCCTCGGCCCACTGCGGGAGCACGTACGTGCACAGGTCGCCGACCTCGCCGCCGGTCGAGCTCCAGGCCTGGCTCTGGTCGAGCAGGACGTACGCGGGCGCCGAGTTGACGTACGGATCGGTCGCCGACTCGATGAACTCGTGCGACGCCGCCCAGACGAGGTTCTCGGGCGGGGGCGCCGGCAGACCCGGGCACGGCGAGACGACCGCGTACGCGAACGAGTGCCCGTTGACGTTCACCTCCGACTCGTAGTGGTAGCCGCCGCCGCTGATGGTGCAGAGCGTGGAGCCGCCGACGGTGATGGCGGTCGTCGTCGGGTAGTAGATCATGTACGCGGCGCCGGCGCTCCTCGCGCCGCCGTCGGCGACCGGATCCGGAGCCGAGCCGACGGTGATGAGCGACGCGATGAAGCTCTGGATGCCGGTGTCGTCGATGGTCGACGGCGACGTCTGGGTGAGCTCCACGTTCGTGCTGGTCCCGGCGCCGACGCCGTACTCCTCGCCGACCGTGGTGAGCCAGCTCGATTGCACCATGAACGCCCCGAGGGCCTCCTCGAACGCGCGGTCCGTGTCGTCCGCGTACGTGATCGTCACGAGCATCGGGTTCGCGAGCACCGGTCCGCCGTTGGCGGTGACGACGGGGCCGCTGTGCGGGGCCTCCATGAACGGCCCCGCCTCGGGCACGACCGCGCTGTCTCGCGGGCCGGCATCGGTCGCACCGTCCGACCCCGACTCGGCGATCGGGACGCTCCCGTCGGTGGCACCGGGCGCGTCACCGCCCGCATCGGAGGGGCTCTCTCTCGCGGTGGCGCCCCGGCAGCCCGCCGCGAGGGCGAGACCCAGGACGGACGCCGCGAGGAGCCGCGGCACGGCCTACGCTCGCCCCGTCGGGGCCTTCTGCCGGGAGAGGTCCACCGCGCGCCACAGGTACCAGCTCGCCACCGTGCGGTACGGGCGCCACTTCTCGCCGATGCGCGTCAGCTCGGCGGGGGTGGGCATCTTGCGCTTGCCGTAGGTCAGCTGAAAGCCGTAGCGGACGCCGTAGTCGCCCACCGGCAGCACGTCGGGCCGGCCCAGGCGGAAGATGAGGAGCATCTCGACCGTCCAGCGGCCGATGCCGCGCACCGCCACGAGCCGCTCCACGATGGCGTCGTCGTCGAGCGCGTGGAGCGCGCGCACCGGAGGGACGGTGCCGTCGATGGTCTTGGCCGCGAGGTCGCGCAAGGCGAGCATCTTGCTGCGCGAGAGCCCGGCACCGCGGAGCGCCTCGTCGGGGTGCGCGAGGAGCGGCTCGGGCCGCACGCGCCCCCGCGGGAACAGCGCCCGCAGGCGCCCGTGGATGGTCGCGGCGGCCTTCCCGTGGAGCTGCTGGTAGACGATCGACTCCGCAAGCGCCTCGAAGGTGCTCTGCGTGGCGGCGAGGCGGATGCGGGGCGGTCCCACGCGAGCGATGATCCGCGCGAGGCGCTCGTCGGCCTTCGTCAGGTGGGCGACCGCCGCCTCGGCGTCGAACCCCAGGCGAGGCTCGGCGTGGGACGCGCCCTCGGTCGTGGGCTTGCGGGGCTTGGTGTCCACCGCGCCGAGCATAGCGCGCGTATCCTGGGCATCATGCTGACGCTGCACCTCGTCCGTCACGGGGAGACGCTCCAGGCCGCGGAGGGGACCTTCGCGGGGGACATCGACCCGCCGCTCACCGAGAGCGGTCTCGCGCAGGCCGAAGCGCTCGGGAGAGTCGCGGCGGGGCTCGACCTCGCCGCCGTGTACGTGAGCCCCAAGCTCCGCGCCCGGCAGACCGCCGCGCCCGTCCTCCGCGCGTGCAAGCTCGAGCCGATCGTCGACGACGGCCTTCGCGAGATCGCCTACGGCGCCTGGGAGGGGCGCAAGGAGAGCGAGGTCCAGGCGAGCGACCCGGGGCTCTTCACCGCGTGGACGCAGGATCCGGCGCTCGTCTCCCCTCCGGGCGGCGAGAGCGCCTTCGCCATCGCCGCGCGGGCGCTCCCGTGCCTCGTGCGCGCGCGGCGCGAGCACCCCACCGGCAACGTGATGTTCGTCAGCCACAAGGCGACCGTCCGCATCATCGTGTGCGCGCTCCTCGGGGTACCCCTCGGCCGCTTCCGGGACCGCGTCGCCTGTCCGCCCGCCTCGATGACCACCTTCGACTTCGGCGAGCGAGGCGCGATGCTCGTTCGCCTGGCCGACGTCAGCTACCTGCCCTGAGTCGCGGCGTGGTCAGCCGAGGAGCGCGGCGTCGAGCGTCCGCGTCACCTCGATGAGGTCCACGAGGTCCTCGACGTAGTCGACCTTGCCCGTGTCGATGCGCACGATGGGCGAGAGGGCGTACGAGTCGAACCATCGCCCGTAGAGCCGGTGGAGGCGCCGCAGGTACGCGTCGGGGATCGTCCGCTCCATCGCGCGCCCCCGCTGCGCGATGCGCTTCTTGGCGGTCGACAGCGGGCAGGTGAGCGCGATGAGCACGTCCGGCGGCCGCAGGCTCCGGCAGATGCCCTCGTAGAGCTTGCGGTAGACGCTCCAGTCGCGCTTCGAGAGGTAGCCCTGCGCGTGGAGGTTCCGGGCGAAGATCTCGGCGTCCTCGTAGATGGTCCGATCGATGACGGCGGGGCGGTCGCCGGCGGCGAGCTCCTGGTGGAGCTCGAGCTTGTGGGCGAGAAAGAAACACTGGGACTGCATCGCCCACCGAGCCATGTCGGCGTAAAAGTCCGCCAGATACGGGTTCTGCTCGTTCGGCTCGTAGAAGGGTACGAGGCCGTACCGCTTCACGAGCCACGAGACGAGCGACGTCTTTCCCGCCCCAATCGTCCCGGCCACCGCGATGTAGCGCTTCATGCCAGCCTCCCTCCGGGAGCCTGGCTCGGACAATCCGCTCGCAAGCTCGCGGGGTATGTTCAAGCCAGCCTCCCTCCGGGAGCCAGGCTCGGACAATCCGCTCGCAAGCTCGCGGGGTATGTTCAAGCCAGCCCCCCGGATGGTAGGCGACCTGGCGTCGGGAATGAATGGGAGCCCGGACGAGTTGCCCTCCCGGGTAAGCTCTCATGCCGGCGTCCTGGCGTCGATTTCGCTTGCCGCGCGGGATTCTGGCAGATTGATAGGCGCAGTGCGTTCCGGGTTCTTCAAGCCTCGCCGGGGAAGCGTCCTCGCGGGGGCCACGCTCGTCTCCCTGGCGACCACGCTGCCGATCGCGCTGACCCATCAGCACCCGGCCGCCGCCGGAGGGCTCGTCGTCGAGCACGAGCGCAGCGCCGTCCTCGACGCGCTGCACGCGCCGGATCTCCTCGTCGTCCGCGCCGGCGACCCGTCGGGGGACGACGCGCGCCTCGCCGTCGACGGCCACGACGACACGGCGTGGACCGGTCGCCCCGGCGAGATGCGCTGGACGTGGTCGGCGGCGTTCGCCCGCCCGGTGCACGTCGGGCTCCTCCGCGCGCGCTTCGGGGCGTCCGCGACGAGCGGCGTCCCCACCGCGTTCCACTGGGAGGCTCGCCCGGCGCCGCTCGCCGCCCGCTCGTGCGCGCCGCTCGCCGCCACGAGCGACGAGGGCTGGGTCGCGCTCGACGACGCCGCCCAGTCGCCCAACCCGGCCACGGACTACCTGGCCCAGCCGACGCGCCGTTCATGGTTCATCGACGCCAACGCGTGCGGGCTGCGGCTCGTCATCGACCGGACCAACGCCGGTCCCCCCGTGCTGCGTGAGGTGCAGGCCATCGAGGGCGCGCGCGACGTCCTGCGCGACGGCGAGGCGAGCGACGACGGGGCGTACCCCGGCTTCGAGGCCGCGGACGCCGTCGACGGCGCCTACGGACCGCGCTGGGCGGGGGCCCCGGGCAAGTCGCGCTGGGTGCTTCGCGTGGATCTCCCCGAGCCGCAGCCGGTCGACCGCGTGCGACTCGTGCTGGGGTTCGACGCGACGAGCGTCCCGCGTCCCGGGTCGGGCCGCAGCTACGCCGTGTCGTGGGCGCCCGTCCGCTACGTGCTCGAGGCGAGCGAGGACGGCAAGCGCTTCGTCACCGTCGCGAGCGAGCCGCTTCGCCCGGACGGGAGCATCTTGCCGCTGCGCCGCCGCCTCGTGACGCTCTCGGAGCCGCGCACCGTCCGCGCGCTGCGCCTCGTGATGCTCGGCGCCACCGGCGCGAGCGGGCTGCCCGAGGCGGGCGCGGTGCCCGTCGTCCGCGAGATGGCCGCGTACCGGGCCGACGACTCGCGCCCGATCCTCGCCGCCCCGTGGCTCCTCAGCGTCAACGCGAACCCCTCGGCGGAGTCGCACCTCACGCCGGGCGGCGAGCTCACGAACGACGCGTACTGGGCGAAGTTCCTCCAGCGACGCTTCACCCCGCTCCTCCCGGCGCTCCGGGCCGACGATCGCTTCGACCGCTCGCTCGGCAATCACGGCGAGGCCCTCGACGCGCCGCCGAGCAGCGAGGCGGGGGAGATCCTCGAGGCCATCGAGGGCGACGATCCCCTCCTCGACGCGCAGCTCCTCGCCCAGAGCAGCCCGCCGCCCATCGCGGTGCTCAGCGGCTCGGACGACTGGGACTACGCCGCCGAGACCGGCCCCGATCCGCTCAAGCCGAAGCGATGGCACTGGGATCCTCTCCGCGACGCGCGCGCGGGCGGGATGGGCCAGCTCGGCCCGGCGGTCCGGCAGCGCGTGGCGCCCTTCCTCGGCTTCTGCGGGGGCGCCCAGATCCTCGGCCTGCTCGAGGCGCGACGCGCCGAGGCGAGCTCGCCCGAGGAGGACCGGCGCATCATCGACCTCGTGCTCCGGCGCATCAGCGGGCGCCCCATCCGCGGCTTCGCCCCGCCCATCGACGTCGAGCGGGCGTGGCCCGGCGATCCGCACCCACCGCGCGCGAAGATCCAGTTTCTCCCCAACGATCCGCTCTTCGTCGATCTCTCCGGCGCGGAGCGTCGCTCGACCACGCAGGCCCTCCCCGAGTCGCACTCGGACGCTGTCCGCGCCGACGCGTTCCTCCCCGCCGCGCCGCTCTCGAGCTTCGAGGTCGTCGCGACGAGCGCCTTCTGCGGGACGGACGTCGTGGCGGCCAGCCCGCGCGACGGGGTGGTCCCGAACCCGAGCGGCCCCGGCTGGTGCGACACCGTGCCGGAGGCGTTCCGCTCGAAGGACCATGCGTGGCCGGTCATCGGCGCCCAGTTCCACGCCGAGCAGAAGGACTTCGCGACGCCGGGGCCCGGCGACCCTCCCGAGTCCGTGGCCGATGCCCGACTCTTCCTTGCCGCGGCCTACGAGGAGATGGTCGACGCCTACGTGAAGCTGGGCCCCTGACGATGCTAACTTGGATCGATGTCGTCATCCTTCCGTCACCTCGCCTTGCTGGCGCCACTGTCGCTCGCCGCGGCGTGCAGCAGCTCTTCGTCACACTCGCAGGGGCAGCCGCCGGGGGGTAGCGAGGCGGGCGCCGAGGGCGGGTTCGAGAGCGGGGTTCCGGTCGAAGCCGGGAGCGACGCGCCGGCGACGCCGAAGGTCGAGCACCTGGTCGTCATCGTCCAGGAGAACCACACCTTCGACAGCTACTTCGGCGCGTGGTGCACCGCGCCGTCGGGCTCGAACCCGACGTGCACGAAGGGACCCTCGTGCTGCGAGGAGGGCCCGAGCCTCGACCCCGGGTCGCAGACGACGGTCTCCACGATGAACGACGCCTTCAACGCCGCGCGCGACCCCAACCACCTCCAGGCCTGCGAGGTCACCGAGATCGACGGCGGCAAGATGGACGGGTTCGTCACGTCGCCGGTGTGCGGCTCGGCCGAGAACTTCGCGTACGCCGACTCCACGGTGCAGGCGTACTGGACCTTCGCCCAGAACGGCGCGCTGGCCGACCGCTACTTTCAGCCGATGGCCGGGGCGAGCACGGGCAACGACATGTACCTCGCGCGGGCGCAGTTCGTGTTCGTCGACAACGAGTACGAGCCGGTGGCCATCGGCGCGGAGTGCTCCACCACCTCCGCGACCATGCAGTACACCGACACGACCGTCGCCGATCTCCTCCTGCAGGCCGGGGTGACGTGGGCCTGGTACGGCTCGGGCTACGACGCGATGGTGCAGGCCCACTCCAACGGCGGCGGCTGCCC
>JBEKGQ010000294.1:0-8356 GCA_050012715.1 Polyangiaceae bacterium | reverse complement strand
TTCGTAGAAAGGGGCAAACCATGGCCGTGTGACGCAAACCGGTCATCGTTCTCTCGTCGCTCTCGAGATTCCGACGCGCGTTCAGGCGCTCATCACGTGCTACTACGCTGTCTCCGATGGACCTGCCGTCCCGCATCGGCCGCTACGACGTCGAGCACCTGCTCGGCCAGGGCGGCATGGGACGGGTGCTCCTCGCGCGCGACACGGTCCTCGGCCGCGAAGTGGCGCTCAAGGTCCTGCGCGGCGACCTCGGCCTCACGCCGGAGCTGAAGGAGCAGCTCGTCGATCGCATGCGGCAGGAGGCGCGCGCGGCGGCGGCGCTCTCGCACCCCGCCATGGTGACGCTGCACGACATGGGCGAGGACGAGCACGTCGGCCTCTACCTCGTCTTCGAGCGCATCGTGGGTCCGACGCTGCGCGAGCGCCTCCACGACGAGGGGCCCCTTCCGCCCGCCGAGGTCGCCAAGCTCGCGCGTGGCCTCGGCGCCGCCCTGACCCACGCGCACACGGCCGGCGTGGTCCACCGCGACGTGAAACCCGAGAACGTGATGCTCTCCCCGGTGGGTCCGAAGCTCACCGACTTCGGCATCGCTCGCCTGCCCGACTCGACGCTGACCCGCGCGAGCACCGTGCTCGGGACGCCCGCGTACAGCGCGCCCGAGGCCCTCGCGTCGGGCGCGTTCAGCGCCTACAGCGACCAGTTCTCGCTGGCCGCGACGCTCTACGAGGCGCTCACGGGCAAGCGCGCCTTCCCCGGCGACGACGCGCTGGCGGTCGCGACGCGCGTGGCCACCGGAAAGCAGCCGGCCCCGACCGCGCTCCTGCCTTCGCTGCGGAGCTTCCCGCACGTCGACGTCATCTTCGACCGCGCGCTCGCCAAGGAGCCGAAGAATCGCTTCGCCTCGTGCGAGGCGTTCGGGAGCGCCCTCGCGGCCGAGCTCGAAGGCGCGAACGCCGCCTACATGATGACGCCCGTCCCGCGATCCTCGATCGTCACCCGAGCGACACGACGATGGCAGAACCTCGCCGCCCTGGCCGCCGTCGCCGTCATCGTCGCGCTGGTGGCCGTCGGGCGGTTCCGCGACCCCGAGGAGCAGGGCGTCTCGCTCCGGAGCGTCGCCAGCGCCTTCGCCGCCACGGCCGTCGTGCCGCGTCCGGCCACGACCGGGGGCACCGCCGCCGCGCCGCATCATCCGCACGCGGCGTCCATCGCCAGCGTATCCGCGTCGACGGCTCCCCCCTCCTCCAGCGCGGCCAGCGCGACCGCCTTCGCGGCCTCATCGACGAACGCACCCACGACGACCCCTAGTGGCAGCACGCACCCCGCACTAGACTCCGCCCCCGCCGATGCCGGCCGAGAGCACACCCCCGTTGATGTCCGAGCCGCCGACGCAGTCGCCCCCGCTGACACGCCCAAGCGGTGAGCTGGAGCACCTCGCTCAGCTCTACCGGCAGATGCTGCTCATCCGCCGCGTGGAGGAGGAGAGCGCGCGCGGCTACGCCGAGGGCAAGATCGGCGGGTTCTTGCACCTCTACATCGGGCAGGAGGCGGTCGCCGCCGGCGCCCTCGCCGCGCTCGGCCCCGAGGACTACGTCATCACGACCTACCGGGACCACGGCATCGCCCTCGCGCGCGGAATGTCGGCTCGCTCGCTCCTCGCGGAGCTCTTCGGCAAGGTGACCGGTTGCTCGCGCGGCCTCGGCGGCTCGATGCACATGTTCGACAAGGAGCATCACATGCTCGGCGGCTACGGCATCGTCGGCGGGCACATCCCGCTCGCGGCCGGCGTCGCCTTCGCCAGCAAGTACCGCGAGGACGGGCGGGTCACGCTCTGCTTCTTCGGTGAGGGAGCGGTGAGCATCGGCGGGTTCCACGAGGGGCTCTCGCTCGCCGCGCTGTGGAAGCTCCCCATCGTGTTCATCTGCGAGAACAACGAGTACTCGATGGGAACTCCCCTCTCCCGCTCGATGTCGGTGGAGGACGTGTCGCTGAAGGCGCTCGGCTACGGCATGGACCGCGACCGCTTCTTCGCGGACGACGTGCTCGAGGTCGAGCGTCGCATCGGCGAGGCGGTCAAGCGCGCGCGCGAGCACAGCCTGCCGACGCTCGTCGAGGTGCGCACCTATCGCTTCCGCGGCCACTCGATGAGCGACCCGGCGAAGTACCGCACCCAGGCCGAGCTCGACGAGCACAAGAAGCGTGATCCGCTGCACCGCGCGCGCGTCGCCGTGCTCGAGCAGGGGTACGGTGACGCCCGGATGGACGCCCTCGAGAAGAGCGTCGAGGCCGAGGTGGCCGATGCGGTGAAGTTCGCCAACGAGAGCCCGGAGCCGACGCTGGCCGAGCTCGAGCCGACCACCTACAGCGGGCCCTTCGCCTACTAGGGCGCCGACGAGAGGCCGACGAGAGCATCATGCGAACGCTGCGATTCCGGGAAGCCCTGCGCGAGGCGATGATCGAGGAGATGGAGCGCGACTCCACCGTGTTCCTCATGGGCGAGGAGGTCGGGTTCTATCAGGGCGCCTACAAGGTCAGCGAGGGGATGCTCGAGAAGTTCGGCACGAAGCGCGTCGTCGACACGCCGATCGCCGAGGCCGGGTTCGCCGGGGTCGGGGTGGGCGCGGCGATGGTCGGCCTCCGCCCCATCATCGAGTTCATGACGTGGAACTTCAGCGCGGTCGCGTTCGATCAGATCCTCAACAACGCGGCGAAGGTCCGGCAGATGTCCGGCGGGCAGTTCGACTGCCCCATCGTCTTCCGCGGGCCGAACGCGAGCGCCCGTCAGGTGGGCAGCCAGCACAGCCACGCGATGGAGCACTTCTACGCGCACGTGCCCGGCCTCAAGGTCGTCGCGCCCGCGTTCCCGGCGGACGCGAAGGGGCTGCTCAAGGCCGCCATCCGCGACGACAACCCGGTGCTCGTCATGGAGTCCGAGACGCTCTACGGCGTGAAGGGCGACGTGCCGGACGGCGACGCGGTGGTCGAGCTCGGCAAGGCCGCGATCGCGCGCCCGGGCAAGGACGTGACGCTCGCCGCGTACTCGCGGATGACTCACGTCGCCCTGGAGGCCGCGGCGGCGCTGGAGAAAGACGGCATCTCCGCCGAGGTGGTCGACCTCCGGAGCCTGCGGCCCCTGGACGAGAACACGCTCGTGACCAGCGTCCAGAGGACGCACCGCATGGTCGTCGTGCACGAGGGGTGGCCCTACGGCGGCGTGGGAGCCGAGATCGCCGACCGCGTGCAGCGCCTCGCGTTCGACGCGCTCGACGCGCCCATCCTCCGCGTCGCGACGCTCGACGTCCCCATGCCGTACAGCGCGAAGCTCGAGGCGGCGTGCATCCCGCAGCCCGAGCGTGTGGTGGGCACGGTGAAGCGGCTCATGGCCCGCGGGAGAGGCTGACGAAGCGATGGCGAAGATCCTCGATATGCCGAAGCTGTCGCCCACGATGGAAGAGGGCGTGCTGTCCGCGTGGCACAAGAAGGAGGGCGACGCGGTCGCGGTCGACGATCTTCTGGCGGAGGTCGAGACCGACAAGGCGACGATGGAGTTTCGCGCCTTCGACGCCGGGACGTTGCTGAAGATCCTCGTGGCACCGGGCTCCCAGGTGAAGCTCGGGCAGCCGGTAGCCATCGTCGGGTCCCCGGGGGAGGACGTATCGGCCCTGGCCGTGCAGGCGGGCGCGACGTTGCCGCCGACGACGGCACCGACGACCGCCCCGACCCAGGCCCCGAACCCGAACCCGGCCCCGAACCCGAAACCCCGCGTCCAGGAGGACACGCTCGCGCCTCAGGCGCAGCGGAATCCGCCGGTCGTCAACGTGCTCGAGCGGACGTCCTACGCCAACGAACCCGCCGGGAACGGACCGGCCGCGGGCGGGCGCGTCCTTGCCTCGCCCTACGTACGCAAGGTGGCCCGCGAGATGGGCGTCGATCTCCAGGGGGCGCAGGGGACGGGGCCCGGTGGTCGCGTCGTCCCGGCCGACCTCGAGTCGATGCGCGGCGCCGCGACGCCGGCGGCCGCGCCCCTCGCGCGCGTGGCGCCCGCGCTCCCGTCGCCTCCGACCGGTCCGTCGTTCGAGGAGTCCGAGGTGCGTCCGCTCTCGCCGATGCGCAAGGCCATCGCGCGCCGGCTCACCGAGTCGAAGACGACGGTCCCGCACTTCTACCTGTCCATCGACGCCGACGTGGCGGAGCTCGTGAAGCTCCGCGAGCGCATCAACGCCGAGCTCGCGTCGTCCGGCGACAGCAAGGGCGACGCCGACTCGCCACCGGCGAAGGTCTCGCTCAATGATCTGCTCATCAAGGCGTGCGCGGTGGCGCTCGTGCGCGTCCCCGAGTGCAACGCGAGCTTCACGCCCGACGCGATCCTGATCCACAAGCGCGTCGACGTGTCGGTCGCGGTGGCCATCCCGGACGGGCTGGTGACGCCGGTCGTGCGCCGCGCCGACCAGAAGAGCGTCGTCGCGATCGCGCGCGAGGTGCGCGAGCTCGCCTCCCGGGCTCGCGCTCGCAAGCTCCGCCCCGAGGAGATGCAGGACGGCACGTTCTCGATCTCCAACCTCGGCATGTTCGGCATCGACGAGTTCGCCGCGGTCATCAACCCACCCGAGGGCGCCATCCTCGCCGTGGGGCAGGTGCGCGACGTGCCCGTCGTCACCGACGGCGCGGTCGTCCCGGGCAAGCGCCTCGCGATGACGCTCTCGTGCGACCATCGCGTCGTCGACGGCGCCGTCGGCGCGGCGTTCCTGGCGGAGCTGCGCCGTCTCATCGAGCACCCGCTGCGGGTGCTCGCGGGGTGACCGGATGAGCCCGGGCCTGCTCCTGCCGATCCTGCTGTCGGTGCCGGCGCATCGGCCGTCGACCCCGGAGGCGTGGTGGGGAGGGCTCGGGCCGGCCGATACGCAGGTCGCGGCCGAGGGCGTGCACGTGCTTCGGAGCGCGCCGGGGGGGCGCGTTCGGGTCGCGGGGGGGACGTTCGTGATGGGCTCGACGCCGGCGCAGATGGCGCAGTCGATCGACCTCTGCCAGCGGGAGATCCGCGCGACGCAGTGCCACGACAGCGAATACTTCATCGGCATGGTGCGCGCCGAGGGCGCGGCGCACCCGGTCACCGTCTCCACCTTCGACCTCGACCGGACCGAGGTGACGGTGGCGGACTACGCGCGGTGTGCTTCGGCTGGTGCCTGCGCCCCGGCGGATCTCTCCCCCGACGACGCGCGCTTCGGTCGACCCGACCTCCCCATCACGCACGTCCGCTGGGACGATGCGGTCGCGTACTGCCGCTGGACGGGCGGACGGCTCCCGACGGAGGCCGAGTGGGAGTACGCCGCGCGCGGCGTCGACGGCCGCGAGTTCCCCTGGGGAAATACCTACAACCCGCGCCTCGCGAATCACGGCGCGTGGTCCGCCGACCCATTCGACGCGAGCGACGGGTTCGCCTGGCTTGCCCCCGTGGGCTCGTTTCCCGACGGAGCCACGCCGCTCGGGCTCCTCGACATGGCGGGCAACGTGGCCGAGTGGGTCGCCGACGTGCTCGAGGTCGACGCGCAGGGGCACCCGGTCGGCTACGATCCTTCGGCGGTGGTCGACCCTCCCCCGAAGACCGGCGGCGGCCCGAACGGCGGCTTCCACGTCGTCCGTGGCGGGTCGTACGAGGACGGCGCCATGTGGCTGCGCGCCGCGGCGCGGGACACGACGCCGCTGTCGCGCCCCACGTGGGTCGGCTTCCGCTGCGCCGCGAGCACGCGCTGAAGGAGGGGCCGCATGAGGGTCGCGCACTTCTCGGATCTCCACCTGCTGTCCCTCGATGGCGTGCCGCCGCACCGCTTCCTCAACAAGCGGTTCACGGGCTGGCTGAACCTCCGCCTGAAGCGCGGCAGCATCCACCGCTCGACCTACGTGCGCGCCATCGCCCGCGAGGTGAAGCGCCTCGACGTCGAGCACGTCGTCGTGACGGGGGACCTCACGAACCTCGCCCTCGAGAGCGAGTTCGAGCTGGTGCGCGACCTCCTCGAGCAGGACCTCGGCCTCGATCCGTCGCGCGTCACCATTGCGCCCGGCAATCACGACCTCTACACGCGCGGGTCGCTCACCACGCGCCGCTTCGAGCGTTACCTCGCGCCGTACCTCGTGAGCGATCTCCCCGAGCTCGCGGTCGACACCGGGGGGGTGCGCTTCCCGGTCGTGAAGCTGCGCGGCGACGTCGCCTTCGTTGCCCTCACGAGCGCCGTCCCGCGTCTGCCCCTCGTCGCGGCCGGCGAGCTGGGGAGGGCGCAGCTCGCGGCGCTCGCGCGGGTCCTCGCGCACCCGGAGGTCGCCCGCCGCACGGTGCTCGTCGCGGTGCACCACCCGGCGCTCCACGATTGGTCGCGGGTGAAGACGTACGTGGAGGGCATGCGTGACGCCCCGGCGCTGCTCGAGCAGCTCCGGCCGCTCGCGAGGGGGATGCTGCTCCACGGGCACCTGCACCGGCGGATCCAGCGCGTGATGCCCGGCGGGCAGCTGCTCCAGGTCGGCGCGACGAGCGCGTCGCTGCACCACGATTCGCCGGACCGCATGGCGGGGTTCAACCTGTACGACGTCGGCGGGACGGCGCCGACGCGTGTCGAGGCGCACGTGTACGCGCCGGAGGCGGGGACGTTCCACGTGGAGAGCGTGCCGAAGCGAGTCTAGGCGAGTCGCGAGCGAGCCTGTGTGGCTGTGCTAGCCAGCGCAGCCGCCTAGGGAGCCACGCAGCCATTGCCGTAGGAGCCGTGCGCACAGAGGATGGGTTGGCACGTCTGCCCCTTCGTCGTGCAATCGCGGTCCGCCTCGCACCGCTGGTAGCAGCTGCCACACTCGTCGATCCAGCCCTTCGGGCACGTGCTCGGCGGAGCGGCCTTCGGTGCCGCGGCGGAGGGCGGCTCGGGCTTCGATACCTTCCAGCTCGCGCTGACGTGCGTGACGAGCGGGTCGAACGCGTCCCTCAGGCGCTCCTCGTATTCGAAGCGCAGCGAATAGAAGACGCCGTTCGCGAGCTGGGTCTTCGCCCAGAACACCTTGCCCGCGTCCAGGCCAGTGACCCAGCACGTCGTCGCGGTGAGGGTGTGCGCCGTCACGCCCTTCTGCTTCACGTCGTCCGCGCAGAGGTCCTGCGTGGTCATGCCGGAGTCGTTCATCCCGGACGCGGTCATCGTCGCCCGGCCGCTCCACGTCCACTCCTGGCCGTCGCCGTTGGTCGGCGGCGGGGACGCCTTGAAGAACGCCGGCACGTCGACCCAGAAATTGAAGCGCGGGTTGCCATACCGCTCGTAGACGAGCGCTGGCACCCCCGGCCCCGCGTCGGTGACCGACGACGACGCGGCGGGCGAGGACGAAGGCGCCGGCGGCGCCGACGCCGCAACCGATGGCGCCGTCGACGGCGCACCGAGGACGGGAGGAGGCGCCCCCTGCGACGAGGCTCGACTGCAAGCCGCGGGCAGGAGCGCGAGGCTGACCGCGATCGCCGCCTCCGCGATGCGAAGGTGTCCGATCAGCTCGGGGCCGCCGAGGCGCCCCCGCTCTGGCGCGCCACATTGACCGCCTGAAGGCCCTTCGGCCCTTCCTTGATCTCGAACTCGACGAGCTCGTCCTCGTAGAGGCGACGCCGGCCGTCGCCCTGGATCTGCGAGTAGTGCACGAAGACGTCGGGGCCCGTGTCCTGCTTGATGAACCCCCAGCCCTTCTCGTCGTTGAACCACTTCACGCGTCCCACTGCCATCGGAATGCCTCCACTGCTGACGAATCCGGCGCGATGCCACCCTCACGCACGGACCACTGCAGACTGCACTTCGTACTGGCGCCCAGGACGGCTCGCCGTGGCCAGCGCGTAACGCTAGGGGATGGCGTTTGGCGAGGTCAAGGGGATCCCTTTTCGAGCGCGTCGAGCTCCTCCAGGTTCGCTTTGACCCGGGGGTCGTCGGGGGAAAGGGCGCGCGCCCGCTCCAGATCCGCGCGCGCTTCTTTTCGCGTCTTCGGGTCACGAGCGAGCGCCGTGGCGAGGTTGATCCACGCGCTCACGAGCTTCGGGTCGAGGCGCAGCGCCTCGCGGTATTCGGCCACCGCGCGATCGAGGTGCCCCGCCTGCTGGAGGGCGTAGCCGAGGTTCGAGTGCGCGCTCGGCCGCTGCGGATCGAGCTGCACCGCGCGCCCGAGCTCGGAGAGCGCGCGCTCCAGGTCCTGCGTCGCGAGGAGCGCGGTCCCGAGGTCCGAGTGGGCGCGCGCGTCGCCGTCTTCCATGCGCGCCCGCGCCTCGTACTCCGTGATGGCCTCCTTCGTGCGACCCGCCATCATCAGCGCCGTCCCCAGGTTGCCGCGTCGCGCCGCGCTTCCGGGGTC
>JBEKGQ010000293.1:0-8359 GCA_050012715.1 Polyangiaceae bacterium | reverse complement strand
GCCCAAGGCGTCGAACGACAACCCGTACGAGAGCGACAAGCCGGCGGGAGCCGCGCCCGCGACGTCGGCGTCCGCGGCGGCGACCGCGGCGTGGCCGGCGTCGTCGACGGGCCCGGTGCCCGCGCCGCCCGGCGAGGGCGGTGACGGCGGGAAGCTCTCGCCGCTGAACCCCGCCGCGAACGAGTTCTCCGACGCGGGGCCGATGGCGACCGCGGTCGACTACGATCGCCTGCTCGCGGACATCGGCTCGCTGCGCGCGCGCGTGGCGGCGGTGAGCGACACGCTGTTTCACTCGCGCATCGCGATCGCGCTCGAGACGAGCGGCGATCACGGGCGCATCGCGGCCCTCAGCGTGTCGATCGACGACGGGGTCGTGTGGACGTCGCCGCCGCAGTTCCACGCCGACGACGCGACGACGGTCTACGACCACGCGGTCGCGCCGGGGCACCACGCGGTGACGGTCGACGTCGAGCGCCGCGACGACCGCAACGACAGCTTCCGCACCGCCCAGCGCTCGCGGTTCGTGGTCGACGTCCCCGCCGACCAGCGCCTCGGGGTGGACGTGAAGCTGTGGGACGACTCGAACATGGGGAACGACTTCCCCGGCGACAAGAAAGGCACCTACGAGCTGAAGGTCCGGATGCGCGCGAAGGCGCAGGCGATCGGACGATGAGAGCGCGATGAGAGCCCTCGTCTGCCGCGAGTACGGTCCGGTCGAGTCGCTCGCCGTCGGCGAGCTGCCCGATCCGGTTCCGGTCGCGGGGCAGGTGGTCGTCGGCGTCCGCGCGTGCGGCGTGAACTTTCCGGATCTGCTCATCGTGCAGGGCAAGTACCAGTTCAAGCCGCCGCCGCCCTTCGCGCCCGGGGGCGAGGTCGCCGGGGTCATCGAGGCGGTGGGCCCCGGGGTCGAGGGGCTTCGCGTCGGGGACCGCGTGCTCGCGATGGCGATCTTCGGCGGCCTCGCGGAGAAGCTCGCGGCGGACGCGACCCAGGTGCTGCGCCTCCCGGAGGGCGTCGACTTCGCGAGCGCGTCGTGTGTGGCGACCGCGTACGGGACGACGGTCCACGCGCTCCGCGATCGCGCGCAGCTCCGCGCGGGCGAGACGCTGCTCGTGCTCGGCGCGGCGGGCGGCGTTGGCCTCGCCGCGGTGCAGGTGGGCAAGCGCATGGGCGCCCGCGTCATCGCCGCGGCGTCCACGCCGGAGAAGCTCGAGACGTGCAAGCGCCACGGGGCCGACCTGCTGATCAACTACGCGACCGAGGACCTGAAGGAGCGCGTGAAGTCGCTCACCGACGGCGCGGGGGCCGACGTCGTCTACGATCCGGTCGGCGGGGCGTACACCGAGGCCGCGCTGCGGGCGACGGCGTGGAACGGGCGGGTCCTCGTCATCGGCTTCACGGCGGGGGACATCCCGCGCGTGCCGACGAACCTCGTGCTGCTCAAGGGGTGCTCGCTCGTGGGCGTCTTCTGGGGCCTGGCGCTCGTGCGCGAGCGGGCGCGCCTCATGGGGCAGATCGAGGAGATCCTCGGCTGGGTGAAGGACGGCTCGGTCGTCCCGCACGTCCACGCGACGTTCCCGCTGGCGCGCGCCCTCGACGCGCTGCGCGAGGTGCAGCAGCGGCGCGTACAGGGGAAGGTCGTCGTGCTCCCGGGAGGCGACGCGTGAGGCGCGCGCTCGTCGTCCTCGCGCTCGCCGCGGCCACGACCGGGTGGGTCGCTCGCGCTGGCGCGCAGACGCGCCCGCCGCCTCCCGCCGCCCCGGTGCCGCCCCCGGCGGTACCGCCGGCCGCCGCCGTCGCGCCGCCGGCGCCCGCGGCTCCGCCTCCCGCGGGCGACAAGCTCTTCGCGGACGCCCTCCGCGCGTACCACACCGCGCTCCTCTCGCGCCGCCTCGGCCAGTCGGACCTCCGCAAGGAGGACGTCGCGGCGCGCGTCGCCGAGGGCGAGCAGCTCATGGCCGCCGGCCGCGTCGACGAGGCCATCGCGCGCCTCGGCGAGCTCGTCGAGCACCCGCAGTTCGATCTCTACGTCGACACCGAGGACGGGCGCGCCGCCACCTTCCGTCTCGGCGACGCGCTCGCCACCGCGGGGCTCTTCACGCCGGCGCGCGGCTACCTCCGCCGGGTCCTCGAGGCGCGCGGGGCGTGGAACGGGAACGCGACCTGGGCACGCCGGTCGGTGCGCCGCCTCGTCGACGTGGCGCTCGAGAGCGAGGAGTACGCCGTCGCCGCGCAGGATCTCGCCGGCGTACCCGCGTCGGCCCCGGCCGAGGTGCGCGGGGAGATCGCGTACATGAACGGCCGCGCGCAGGAGGCCGCCGGCAGCCCGGACGCGGCGCTCGCGGTCTACGCGACGGTCCCTCAGGAATGCCGCTTCTGGGCCCAGGCGACGTACCTCGCCGCGCTCATCGACGTCGAGAAGGGCAACTACAAGGACGGCGAGAACCTGCTCTGCAAGGTGGCGGACCCGAAGCGGAGCGCGACGACGACGCCGGTCTTCGCGGACGAGAAGTTCTTCGCGGTGCGGGACCTCGCGCGCCTCGGCCTCGGCCGCATCGCCCACGAGCAGGGGCGGAACGACGACGCGCGCTACTACTACTACCTCGTCCCGCGCGACTCGGACCGCCTCGCCGAGGCGCTCTACGAGTCGGCGACCACGCGCTACGAGAAGAAGGACTACGACGGCGCGCGCGAGCTGCTCGACGAGCTCGCGGGCCTCGGCGTGCATCACCGCTACCAGGACGAGGCGTGGGTGCTCGACGCGTGGGTCGACCTCGCGCGGTGCCGCTTCGCCGACGCGGACAAGAAGCTCATCACGTTCCTCGAGCGCTACGAGCCGGTGCGGGACGCCGCGCGCCGCATCGCGCAGAACGACGTGGCGATGCAGCGCATGCTGGCGGCGGTGCGCTCGGGGTCCGACGCGGGGGGCGCGGAGATCGGCGGGACGAGCCCGGAGGTCATCCGGACGATCGCCGCCCTCGTGCGCATCGACACCGCGTACGACCGCGTGCAGCGCCGGCGCGCGGTGCTCGAGCGGGAGGCGTCGGGGCTCGTCAACGCGGTCGGCGCCATCGGCGACATGCAGCGCACGCTCTCGACGAACGGCGGCGTGCGCCCGTCGGCGGAGCTCGGGTCGGACGACGTGCACCGGGCGCGCGAGGCGCGCGACGCCATCGACGGCGTGGAGCACCAGCTGGCCGACCTCGAGGCGGCGCGCGCGCCCGCGGCGCAGATCCAGCCGCTCCGCCAGCAGCTCTCCGACCTGAAGGCGCGGCTGGCGCAGGGCGGCGGCGCGAGCGCGTCGGGGGCGTCGGGCGACCTGCCGACGGGCGCGGATCTGCCGGACCTGCTGCGCGCGGACGCGACGCGGGGGGCGGAGCTTCAAGCGCGGATCGCGGTCGCGCGGCGCGAGCTCGGCGACGCGGAGACGGCGCTGGCGAAGGACGCGCTGCACCGGCTCGATCTGCGGCTCTCGCGCCTGCTGCGGCGGGCGCGCCTCGGGCGCATCGAGAGCGTGCTCGGACGCAAGCGCGCGCTCGAGGTCGAGGTGGAGGCCATCCGTCTCGGGTACCTGCCGCAGGACGCGGTGGACTCGCTCGACGCCTCGCGCTTCCTGGAAGACAACGAAGAGTACTGGCCCTTCGAGGGCGACGACTGGCCGGACGAGTACGTCGGGAGCGAGATCAAGTGAGCCCGGCTCGCCGCGCCGTGCTCGCGACGTGGGTCGTGGCGTCGCTCGTGGGGCTCACGACCGCGCCGGCCGACGGGGCGAATCCACCGGCGACCGCCGCGCCCGCGGGGGGCGTGGCGGGGGGCGACATCAAGCCGGCGGTGGAGCGGACCATCAACGCGGGGCCGGTCGCGAAGCCCGGCGGCGGCGGGGCGGTGGTGTCGCAGGGCGGCTCGAGCGGGCAGCCCGCCATCCGCGGCCCCAAGGTCCCCGAGGCGCTCCGCAAGCAGATCCAGGCGAAGCTCGACGCGCGCGTCACCGCCGACATCGCGCAGACCAAGGCGCTGCGCGCCGAGGGCATCTCGCTCCTGCAGAAGTTCGTCGCGGAGACGCCGCGCGAGGCCGCCGAGATGCCCGAGGCGCTCGTGCGCCTGGCCGAGCTGCAGTGGGAGAACGAGCGCGAGTCGTTCGTGACGCGCTTCGAGGTATGGGACAAGAAGCCGATCGACCAGCGCGGCCCGGCGCCGGAGCTCGACTACCGGGTGGCGCGGGACCTCCTCGGCCGCGTGCTCAAGGACTACCCCTGGTTCGAGCAGTACGACCTCGCGCTCTACGTCGACGGCTTCCTCGCCTTCGAGCAGGGCAAGGAGGACGAGGCGCGCGACCGCTTCGAGAAGATCCTCCGCGACTACCCGCGCTCCCGCTTCGTCCCCGACGCGCACATGGCGAAGGCGGAGGCGATCTTCAACGCCCACTACGACTACCAGGCGGCGCTGGCGGAGTACGAGAAGGTCCTCGGGTTCAAGGCCCAGATCGACCCCGCGCTCTACGGCCTCGCGCTCTTCAAGAGCGCCTGGTGCTACTGGCGCCTCGGCAACAACGACGAGGCGGCGAAGCGCTTCGTCGGCGTCTTCGAGGCGACCGAGTCGGGGCACAAGAACGTCAACGCGGCGGAGAAGAAGCAGCTCGACGAGCTCCAAGAGGAGGCCCTCAAGTACGTCGTCGAGGTGTTCACGGAGGACGAGAAGAACACCGCGAACGATCTCTACGGCTTCCTGACGAAGATCGGCGGCGAGCGCTTCTCGGGGAAGATCGTCCGCAAGCTCGCCGAGCAGTACTACGATCAGGCGCACTACGAGAAGGGCATCGAGGCGTACGAGCTCTTGCTGAAGCTCGAGCCGACGAGCCGCGACGCGGGGACGTGGATCCTCCAGGTCGCCGCCGGGTACAACGCGATCGAGGACTGGGGCCGGCTGAAGCTCGTGTTCGACCGCGCCCTCGCGTCGTACACGACCGGCGGCACGTGGGCGCGCACGCAGGCGGATCCGGCGAACGTGGCGGCCACCGGCGCGGCGATCGAGAAGGCGCTCCGCCAGGACGCGACCGCGCTGCACGCGAAGGCGCAGCGGGACAAGACGAGCCGCGCCGAGTTCGAGGGCGCGGTCGCGCTCTACGACGTCTACCTGTCGAAGTTCTCGAACGAGCCGAAGGCCTACGAGCTCCAGTTCTACGTGGGCGAGATCGACTTCTTCCGCCTCGAGCGCAACCTCGACGCGGCGACGCACTACCTCGCCGCGGCGAAGGGCATCCCCAAGGACGCGACGCCGGAGATGGCGGCGATGCGGCACGACGCGCTCTACAACGCGCTCGTGGCCCTCTCGCGCGAGATGGACGTCAAGCGTGACAAGAAGGGAGAGACGGAGGCGGACAAGAAGTACGCGGACGCGCTCGACCTCTACGCGCAGTTCTACCCGAACGACCCGCAGCTCCCGGCGATGTTCTACCGCCAGGGCCAGTACTACTTCATCAACGCGAACTACGACTCGGCGGTCAAGATCTGGGGCATGCTGCTCGAGAAGTTCCCGAACAGCGAGCAGTCGCGCGACGCGGGCGACAGCATCCTCGAGTCGTTCAACCGCGCGAAGAACTACGAGAACATCGAGACGTGGGCGCGGCGCCTCAAGGCGCTGCCGAAGTTCGCGGGGGCCAAGGAGCAGGAGCGGCTCGACGCGCTCATCGTGCAGGCGGTGTTCAAGCAGGGCGAGCAGAAGGCGGCCGCGGGCGACCACACCGCCGCGGCGGCGGCGTACCTCCGCGCGGCCAAGGAGTTCTCGAAGGACCCGCGCGCGGCGCAGGCCTGCGTCAACGCGGAGCAAGAGGCGAAGGCGGCGGGCGACGCGAAGACGCTGCAGGAGGCGGCGCAGCTCGCGATGGGGCCGGCGTACCGCGACCGCCCGGAGTCGCCGGGGGGCGCGTGGATCGCGACGACGACGCTGCAGGCGATGGGGCTCTTCAGCGAGGCGGCCGAGCTCGCGGAGCAGATGACGAGCCTCGGCGACCGCGAGCACCCGAACTACGCGAAGTACGAGCACGAGAAGGACGCCGCGTACAACGCGGTGGTCCTCCGCGAGGCGACCGGCGAGCACGACAAGGCGGTGCTCGACGGGAACAAGTTCCTCGCGACGTACGGGTCGTCGGCGGAGGCCGACGAGGTCGTGTTCCAGATGGGCCGCGCGCACCAGAACGCGGGGCGCAACAAGGACGCGGCGGAGCTCTACCGGCGGTACATCACGCGCGCGAAGAACCTCGACCACCGCGCGCAGGGCCTCGTGCTGCTCGCGCAGGCGCAGCTCAAGATCGGCGACGACCGCGCGGCGGGCGTGTCGCTCGACGAGGCGGTGACGCTCGGCAAGCGGCGCGGGAAGGAGCTCTCCCCGGAGGGCAAGTACGCGGCCGCGCACGCGCGCTACATGGAGGGCGAGCGCGTCCTCGCCAAGTTCGAGCAGATCCAGATCGCCGGCGACGTGAAGCAGCTCAAGGCGCGCCTGAAGCAGAAGACCGAGCTCCTGAAGGACGCGGCCAAGGTGTTCCTCGACTGCGTGTCGCTCGGCGTCGCGGAGTGGACGACGGCGGCGCTCTTCCAGATCGGTCACATGTACGAGGCCTTCGGCAAGGCCTTGCGCGACTCGCCGCCGCCTCCGGAGGTGAAGACGGAAGACCAGAAGGCCGAGTACCAGTCGCAGATCGAGGAGTTCGCGGTCCCGATGGAGGAGCGCAGCCTCGACGCCTACGAGAACGGGTGGAAGAAGGCGATCGACATCGGCATCTACAACCAGTGGACGGCGAAGATGCGCGACGCGCTCGGGCGCCTCAACAGCGAGCTCTATCCGCCCTTCAAGGAGACCGGCTTCGAGGTCCGCTCCCAGGGGCCGCTGCCGCTTCCGGCGCTCATCGAGGCGCCGAGCCGCGCCATCGCGGCGCCACCGCCGACCCCGGGGAAGAAGTGAAGCGCCTCGCGACCGCGCTCCTGCTCCTGGCCGCCGCCGCGTGCGGCGGTGGCGGTGGAGGCGCGCGCGTTCACGTGGCCACGACGGTGGCGCTCCCGCCGGCCAACCCGATGGCGGTCAGCCGGATGGTGCAGGGCGTCCAGGCGGCGAAGGACGGACAGCGGGAGCGCGCGGTGAGCCAGCTCCGCGAGGCGATCTCGATCGACCCGAACCTGTGGGAGGCGCGCTACGACCTCGGCGTCGTCCTCGCCTCCATGGGAGACCTCGCCGGGGCCGAGGAGCAGCTGGCCGCCTCTGCGAAGCTGGCGCCGGACTCCCAGGAGATCGCGACCGCGCTCGCCGAGGTCCGGCGGAGGCGCGGCGAGCACAAGCTCGCGGCCGAGGGGCTCGCGGACTTCGTGCACGACCATCCCAACGCGGTCGACGCGAGGACCCTCTACGTGGCCGCCCTTCGCGAGAGCGGGCAGGTCGACAAGGCGATCGTCGAGGCGCGCGAGGTGCTCGTGCGCAAGCCGGCCGACGCGACGGCGCTCGCGGAGCTGGCCCTCTCGCACCTCGCCAAGGGTGAGAAGGAGGCGGCGGCGCTGCTCTCGAAGCAGGCCCTCGACGCGAGCCCGAACAGCGCGGTCGCCCACCGCGCGACCGGGCTGCTCGATCTGTCGAACGGCGACGACGCGGAGGCCTTCGCCGAGTTCCGGAAGGCGTCGCAGGCCGACCCGCACGACACGACGTCGCGCCTCAACATGGGCGTGGTCCTCCTCAAGGCCGGCGCTTACGCGAAGGCCGAGGAGCAGTACCGCGAGATCCTGAAGGTCTCTCCGGACGACGTGGAGGCGCAGGTCGGGCTGGCGGCGGCGCTGCGGGGCGAGGCCGACGCGCAGCACCCCCAGAAGCTCGACGAGGCGCGCCAGCTGCTCGAGAAAGCCCTCGCGGCGAACCCGCACGACACGAGCGCCGAGTTCAACCTCGGGGTCCTCTACGCGGACTTCCTGAAGCGACCCGGCGACGCGGGGCCGCTCTTCAAGCGCTTCCTGTCGGACGCCCCGGGGGACCACCCGCTCCGCCCCGAAGCCGAGAAGTATCTCTCCGCGTCGGCGGCGAACGCTCCGCCGCCGCCGCCATCGCCTCCGGCCGGCCAGAAGCCGCCCGCCGCGACGCCTCCCGGCCAGAAGCCACCGCCGAAGAAGTGAGACGAGGCGAGCGATGCGCCCACATCGTGCCACTCACCGCGGCGCTTGCGAGGTCTCCGATGCACCAGGCTATGCTTTGAGGACGATGGGACGAGGGGCAGAGGGGCGGGACGGCGGCGTGGCTCGGCGCGTGCGCGTCGTGCTGCTCGCGCTCGCCGCGCCCGCGCTCGTCGCGTTCGTCGCGCAGGTCGCCATCGCGCAGACGGCGCCGC